>JANMIS010000864.1:0-2818 GCA_031375925.1 Synechococcales cyanobacterium OTE_70_concoct_197_sub | reverse complement strand
AACAATTTGAATCGCAGGGTTGTATTCCAGAGGTCGTCAGACATCATGCGCAACAGTACTCTGCCGAAACGTTCAAAACGAAGTATCTGGAGACCCTCGATCGAATCTGTCAAAAGGCAGGTCTCGGAACAAAAAACAGGGATTAAGGTCTAAGCCTTGTATGATATATGTCAAGATTTCCCCAGAAAGCTTGATGATTTGTTAAATTCTAAGTACTTTTACGTTTCCTTTCCGGGCAATCCAATGTCACCCTTGAATCAAAATAAAAATCCTTAGATAGAAAATGCTTGTACATTGACCTTGTACATTGGCAGGTCGTCTCTCTCTTGAGACCTGTGATCAATCCTTTCCTTCGTGAATCTTGAACCCCTATGCTCGCCGATCGACAGTCGATTGAATCATCTGCCATAGTTGACCGTTCATTGTCTCAGGAGTCTTCTTCTCAGGCTATTCCGATGCGTTTGGTGACAAGACGGCGATCTTGGATTGACCGATCGACGGCTAAGCGTCTCTTCGACATTATTTTTTCTTTAACAGTTTTAGTCGTTGTTTCTCCTTTTTATCTGTTAATTGCGTTTTTGGTGGCGATCGGGTCTGAGGGTCCGGTGTTTTACGTCCAAGAGCGCGTCGGTAAGAACTATCGCCACTTTGGCTGTATCAAATTTCGGACCATGGTTCACAATGCCGATCAGGTTTTGGATGACTTGCTCCAGTCTTGCCCTGACCTTCAACAGGAGTTCGAAGATAGCTTCAAGTTGAAGTGCGATCCCAGAATTACCTGGATTGGGCGTTTTTTGAGAGTGACGAGTTTAGATGAATTTCCCCAGTTTTGGAATGTGTTGATGGGAGATATGAGCGTGGTGGGTCCCCGGCCTCTAGTGCCAGAAGAACTGTCTCGCTATGGCGACAAGATGCCCTACGTGCTTCAGATGCGCCCTGGAATCACAGGCCTATGGCAAGTGTCGGGGCGAAATGACATTCCCTACCCGCAGCGCGTGCGCATGGATGCTTACTATGTCAGCCATCGGAGTTTTGCGATGGATACGGTGATTGCAATTCGGACGATCGGCGTGGTTCTGTTTCCTAAAAATAATGGCGCTTATTAAAATCATCAGTCTTGAGAGAGATAAATCTTACGATTGTGTCATCCGCTATTGGGCTGATCTTTATCAACTCTTCTCGTAGCTTTAGCGGGTCTTGCCTCATCTTTGCGGTACATTAAAAGGCGCGAATTCTATAGAGACAGGTTTGTATGTTCTGATAGGATAGCAAACTTGTTTTTGGGTGATTCGGCGATCGATCGCTGGAAGTGGGGATTACTTAGGTGCGGACAGTCGCCCAGTGATGGGATGATGAAGCCGCTCAGTGGCCTTACAAAAACTCAGTACAGAAACTCACTAGAGTGACAGAACTAGATTTGCTATTGATTTGAAAACTTTAAGTTTAAGGAGACATCGGGCATGACTCAACGTAGGCGCGCACTGATTACTGGAATTACTGGCCAAGATGGGTCATATATTACTGAACTGCTATTGGAAAAGGGCTACGAGGTCCATGGAATCATCCGTCGGACGTCTACTTTTAATACCGATCGGCTCGACCACATGTATGAGGATCCTCACGTTCAGGGTGCAAGACTGTTTCTGCACTACGGCGACTTGACGGATGGCACGATGCTGGGTCGGATCATTGAGGAAGTGAAGCCTCAAGAAATTTATAATTTGGGTGCGCAGTCCCATGTGCGAGTGAGCTTTGATTCGCCAGAATATACGGCAGACTGCGTGGGCATGGGAGCTTTGCGTTTGCTGGAAGCAATCCGTGACTACCAGGCTCGGACCGGGAATGAAGTGCGCTATTACCAAGCTGGATCTTCTGAAATGTACGGTAAGGTCATGGAAGTGCCGCAGTCGGAAAATACGCCGTTTTATCCGCGTAGCCCTTACGCCTGCGCGAAAATGTTTGCCCACTGGCAGACGGTTAACTACCGCGAGTCTTATAACTTGTTTGCGACCAATGGCATTTTGTTTAACCATGAGTCTCCCCGTCGCGGCGAAACCTTCGTGACCCGCAAGATTACCCGTGCGGTGGCTCGAATTGTGGCTGGCAAGCAGAACAAACTGTTCATGGGAAATCTTGATGCGAAGCGGGACTGGGGCTATGCGAAGGACTACGTAAAAGCGATGTGGTTGATGCTGCAACAGGATAAAGCGGATGACTTTGTGATTGCGACGGGTGAGACCCACTCTGTGGAGGAGTTTTTGCAGTTGGCCTTTGGTCGCGTGAATCTGAACTGGAAAGACTATGTGGAATTCGACCCGCGTTATCTGCGTCCGACGGAAGTGGATCTATTAATCGGCGATCCAGCGAAGGCGAAAAAGACCTTGCAATGGGAACCGACTGTGACCTTTGAAGAGTTGGTGAACTTGATGGTGGATGCAGATCTGCGCGCGGTGGGCGTGATGCCTTCTAGTGCAGCTTCTGCGGTGAACCAAGAGCAGGCGATCGTCCGTGAGCAATTTGCGGGTGTGTCGTTCTAGATTGTAATCTCGGGGAGAGCCGTCATTGAGTTCGTCATTGAGTTCTCCCCGGCTTTGAAGCTGTGTTTTTTGTATGGGTCGAACGGATAGGTGAGATTATGGATTTAAGCAATAAGAGAATCTTGGTATCGGGAGGCGCGGGCTTTCTGGGTAAGCGGGTTGTGGCTGAGTTTCTTTCTGCTGGGGCAAATCAGGATAAGATTTCGATTCCGCGATCGAAAGATCTGGACCTCTGCAAGTGGGAAAACTGCCAAAAAGCCGTCGAACAACAAGATCTAATT
>JANMIS010000843.1:0-4840 GCA_031375925.1 Synechococcales cyanobacterium OTE_70_concoct_197_sub | reverse complement strand
GAGCGGAGTCGTAGTTTACGTCCATGAGGACTACCCCGGCTGTTGATTGAAGGATTTCAAAACACAAATGCGATCGCATCTGATGTAACCTGTGACCATCGCACTAACCACACAGGTTGAATGCCTAAAAATATAATGACGATCGTTAACACAAATGCTGGAATGTACTCTGTTCTTGTCACCCTTGGGTAATAAGCACTGCTGCTATCCAGTTTGCCAAAGCAGGTTCGGTTTAGCAAAATCACGAAATAAACAGCAGTCAAAGCCGTTCCCAAAATCGCCACTAGAGTTTGAATCGGGAAACTCGGGAAGCTTCCCTGAAACACCATAAATTCAGAGATAAAGCCCACCATTCCCGGAATTCCCGCACTCGCCATCGCCGCCAAAATCAACAGCGCCGCCGTCATCGGCAATCCACGAATTGGATTGAGCAACCCCTGTAGCGATTCAAGTTCACGAGTTCCCACTTTGGATTCGACAATGCCAACAAGATAAAACAGCAACGCCAAAATCAGTCCATGGGCGACCATCTGTGAAATCACCCCAATCATGCTCAAAGGAGTCAGCGCCGCCGTTCCCAAGATGATGTAGCCCATGTGACCGATCGAACTGTAAGCCACCATGCGCTTAATATCATGCTGCGCGAGCGCGCAGAAACTACCGTAAATAACAGTAATCGCTGCGATCGTCGCCATCACCGGAGCTACTGATACCCAGGTCTCCGGGAACAATCCCACCGCAAACCGAATAATACCGTAGGTTCCAAGCTTCGACAAGATTCCGCCCAACATAATCGACACGGGAGCCGAAGATTCAACATATGCATCAGGCAACCAGGAATGCAGCGGCACCAATGGTGTTTTGATCCCAAATCCGATTAACAATAGAGCAAGCAATACTAACTGCGTCGATCGGGACAAGTCTGTGGTGTTGATTGCGTCATAGTCAAAACTGGTCGCGCCCGTCAACCAATTCATTGCCAAGAACCCGGCTAGGATTAGGATTCCGGATACCGCAGTGTAGATCAAGAACTTAGTCGCTGCATATTCCTTGCGCTCACTCCCCCAAATCACAATCAAGAGATAAAATGGAATCAACTCAACTTCGTAGAACAGGAAGAATAAAATCAGATTCTGCGCTAAGAATGCACCAACAACCCCAGAGTTCACCAGCAACATCAGCGAATAAAACAAACGCGGGCGCTGAAGCTCTTGACCGGGCTTGAGGCCGACGGAACTGTTGAAAGCCAACAGCAACGTCAATAGATTCGTCAGCGCCACCAGCGGGAACGACAAACCATCGATCGCCAGCCGATAATTCAAACCCAAATCCGGCAACCAAGGCAATGACTCCTGCATTTGAGGCCCAATGTGGGTCAGATCAAAGGCTATGCCAACCGCAATGGTCAATAGCAGACTAACGGCAGCAAAAGCGATCGTAATCCACCTAGACAATGCAGGGGTGAGTACGCCGGGAAAAAATCCCACAATGAGCGAACCAATTAACGGAACAACGACTAAAGCACTTAACATGATCAATTAACCTGCATTCAAAAGTGGATAACACAGCCATAGGCCAATCCCCGTCAAGCCCAACAGAATCGTCAACATATAAAACTGTGACTGTCCCGTGTTGCTATACTTCAAACTTTGACCACTAAACAGTGTCGCAATTCCTAAGAAGTTACCCACACCATCAATCCCGATTCGATCGAAACCATTCAGCAATTTCGACGAAAGCGCCACAAAACCAATAATGGTATTGCGATACAGTTGAGGCGTATAGAAGTCATAGGCAAATAAATCCTGAAGAGCCTGCGATGGCAGCTTCACAGGTTTCGCAATAGAATCCCGCAGATAAATCACAGCAGACAGTCCAATCCCCGTTGCCGTAGACCACACGAGAATTAATGCGTTATCGGTATTTAAGACAGGCAGCACATCAACCTTCGCCAAAATCAACGGCAAATGAATCACTAATCCCATCACCACCGTCATCGGTAATACCATCCAGTAATGCACTTCGGGCGATCGTTCCGTCATCTTATTGGTCGAACCCAGGAATACCTGACAAAACACGCGAGTAAACCCAAAGGCCAACAGTGCATTAACCGCAACAATCAACACCGCCAAAAACGGATGAGTGACTCGTAAACCTTCCAGTAGCTGCAACATCGCCCAAAATCCACCAAAGGGCGGCATAGCAACCACTCCCAATGCTCCAACGGCATAGCTAATTGCCGAAATCGGTCGTCGCCCAAACAACCCACCCAACTGCGTCACATCTTGCGTCACGCTATTCCAAACGATCGCACTCGAACTCATCACCATCAGCGCCATTCCCAGCGCATGGGAAATGCTAAACAGCAACGCCGCTTGAGTATTTCCAGTTCCGACAGAAATGAAGACGCAGCCCATCAGCACACTGGTCGGATACGATAATGTCCGTTTGATATCAATCTGAGCGATCGCAATCAACGATCCCCCTACCGCTGTCAACGCCCCAATGAAAACCGCGACATTCATCACGGTCGGAGACAAAGCCAATACAGGCTCAAGCTTAACCAACACCCAAGCGCCGACCTGAACAACCAGAGAATTTCTCAAAATCGTCCCCGGCACGGGACCCTCCATCGCTTCATCTAACCAAAGGTGCAGCGGGAACTGGGCACATTTCCCCATCGGCCCCGCTAGCAATGCTAACCCCAACCAGGTCATCACCTTAGGGTCCACGTTAGCCGTCTCAGCCCAAATCGCTAATTCGGTGTAGTTCCAAGTTCCGGCGATCGGCAGCAATGCCACCACGCCCATCAATAGAAATAAATCTCCAACGCGCTTCGTTAAAAAAGCATCCCGTGCCCCCGTCACCACCAAGGGCTGGTTAAACCATAAGCCCAACAGCAGGTAAGTCCCGACGGTCAACAATTCCAGAGCAATGTACCCAAAAAACACCGAATCATTCAACACCAGGAAGTTCATCCCAGCCTCAAAGAACGCCAGCAACGAGAAAAACCTGGCCCATCCCCAATCCAATTCTAAATAGCCGATCGCAAAGACCTGTGCCAGAAAGTTCAGTCCCGTGATCGCTGTGCAAGCCGTCAGCGCGATCGGATCGATATGAAACGGAATCGACAGGTCTAAATTAGCCACCTGAAGCCAAGGCACCGTGAAATCTACGGGGGGATTATCCCAGGCATAAAACAATGCCAACGACGCATGAATAAATGCTAAAAGCGACATAAACGCATTGACATAGCCCGCAGGTCTGGGACCCGATCGTCGCGTGATTCCCGGGAACCAAATGACAGAGAGAGCAGCACCGATCAGCGTGTAGATCGGCAGTAGCCAAATAGATTGGATAAGCGGGTGTGACATAGCCATTGCTCTAAAGGACGAACATTGAGAAGAATCTATGATGTCGCGGGATCGCATCTAGTGAATACGATTTAACCACGAGTTCTCTGTGAAAGTCATGAGGGCACAGGTTAGAATCTTCTGACCCAAATCATTGGTTCTTCTCTATGTTTCAAATATTATTCGACATGGGACTCATTAATCCAGAACCTTGCAATTCTCGCTAGCAATTTTCACTAAAAGTGCGATCGTAACTCTGACAAAGATTCTAGTTCGGCGTCGCTGCTGACACGGCCCAAAATCTCGTTGCGATCGGGAAAGCGCCCAAATCGCTCGATCGTGGATTGATGTCTCAGGGCTTCGGTGTAGAAAATTCCCAAAACCGGATCATCTTTGTATTGGCTCAAGCGGTCTACGGCGATCGCCTGGTTGTTGAGATCTTCGCTGTGATAAAACGGCAAGTAAAAAAATAATCGGGGAATGGGATGCAACTCTTGGTCAAAATCCATATTCAACGCATGGTCTGCTGCCATTAAGGCCATCCCGTCTCCCGAATAAGCCGCAGGTGTGCCCCGAAACATATAGCGAGAACATTGATCCAGAAGCACAATCAACGATAGGCAGGTATTGGGCTGCTCATACCAAGACAGCATTTCATGACCCAGAGCTTTCGTATGCAACCCAACAAACCGCTCCCGTAGTGCGGCATCGTAGTTGGTGTCAAGCTCTAGCCACTCGGTCCGCACCTTCGGATTCTCTTCCCATCCCAGGTCAAACCAGTAGCTCAAAATTCGGTTGGCTTGGGCGATCGTCGTCATAGCAAGAAGACCAGTTGGGCGAGGGAATCCTTTTCAAATCTACCACCCGATCGCAGCCGTCATAAATACTGATAGAGAAACGCCTCAAGAAAAGTCTTGAGAAAAGTCCAGATGAATTCATTGCGTTCCCCCAGATCTTCACTCACAATAAGAATTGAGAACGATCGTTTATTTTGCGGGTCATCCCGGTGCAACCCATTGAATCCCCTGTGCAATTCCCTGCTCAATCCAGCCTCCAATCCACTGAAGCCCAGCTTGCCATCCCGCTTAGGCAGCCTCTTCGAAGTCGTCTTCTCAGTAATCTACAGCCGTCCCCAGAGACGATCGTATTGCTCCTAGCTTTCGTGGTGGGAACGGGAACAGGAATGGGGGTCGTGACCTTCAGATACTTGATCGACCTAGTGCATCATCTGTTTTTTGCAGACTTGATCGGCGTCATTTCTGCCAACATTGGTAAAAGTGGCAGTTGGTCGCTGTCCCTGATGCCCGTGTTGGGCGGTGTTGTGATTGGATGGATGCGATGGCGGTGGCGCGAGTTTGGACCGGGGCTGTCTGCTTTGGTGGCGGCGGTGCAAAATGCCCAAGAGGTCTCTGTAGTGCGACCTGTGACGAAAATGGTCGCGGCGGCGGTTTCTCTTGGTTCTGGGGCGTCGCTGGGTCCGGAAGGCC
>JANMIS010000839.1:0-2092 GCA_031375925.1 Synechococcales cyanobacterium OTE_70_concoct_197_sub | reverse complement strand
GGATTGCAGTCAGTTGTCGCCGCTTTTCCAATTGCATGGCGATACCTACCGTACATCCCCAGATCGATTGAGGCTTTTTGAATCCACAGAGTTTTCAGCAAGAAAAGCCGCTGGAACGAAGCGGATCTTTTGCTTAGGTGGCTCGACGACACAGGGTGAGCCCTACAAGCCCCCGACCGCGTTCCCTGCATGGCTGCAGCTCAACCTCCAATTGATCGAACCGAACCAACGTTGGGAAGTGATCAACTGCGGAGGGCTCTCGTACGCGAGCTATCGATTGCTCCCAATTCTAATTGAGATTCTTCAATTTGAACCGGATCTTGTCATCCTGGATTGCGGTCACAACGAGATACTTGAGACCCGCGAACTATCTGGCTGGCATCAGGCTTCCATTGTGCAACGAAGCGCGACTCGCCTAACTCGGTCATCGCGACTTGTTCAGTTTACCTCCCATGTTTTATCCACCAATCCTCAAGCGAAATCCGTTGAAGCCAAACGAACCCAATTGACGCAAGAAGTTGATGCGTTGCTGGACGATCAAGGTGGCCTTGCGAAATACAAGCGAGACGAGCTGAACATGGACTCTGTCGTGAAATCGATGAGATGGAACATGGCTGCGATGATCGAACACTGCAGGGCTGCTAACGTGCCAGTCGTGGTTCTTGTTCCTACCGCGAACATTCGCGATTGCCCCCCATTCAAAGTTGAGCTCAGCCAGCAAATGGACCAGACTACCAAAGCAGAAATTGAGACGCATTGGAAACGTGCCATGGTTGCAAACCAAGAACGGTCGGAGGCTGATTCCCTCATATTCCATGACGAAAGCAAAGTTCGTGAGTTGCAATCGATTGTCGCGCTGGATCCGGCGCACGCGGCAGCATTGTATTGTCTCGGCCAATTTGAACTGGCCCATGGCGATATCGATTCCGCTCGCCATCATCTCGCTCAAGCTCGAGACAACGACGTTTGTCCCTTACGAGCCGTGAGTTCCATGCAGCGGGCCATTCGCGAACTAGCCGAACTCGAACAAGTTTGGTCGTTCGATGTTGACGCCATGTTTGAGTCGGTTTCCCTAAATGGATTGGTGGGTGACCGTTGGCTGATCGATCACGTTCATCCACGGATCGAAGGTCATCAGATGCTGGGCGAGCAACTTGCTGAATTATTGGTTCAGAAGAAATGGGTTACGCCACAGGAACTGAATTGGCGACGACATCGAACGGATGTTTATCGCGAGCGACTTAGGGAGCTCGGAGAAGACTACTTTTTCCATGGAAAGCAACGGCTTGAGGGACTAGTATTGTGGACACAGGGCCGAGCTCGCAAAGGGCTGACGCCAGAGAAACCAAAATGACCGAGCGCGATGATCCCAAAGTAAGCGAAACAGATACACCACTTGAGATGACATCTGATTCGGACCAAGGCAACGACCAGTCAGCCCTCACGCTATGGGAGGAATTTCGTTTTCTCATCCTGCATGAGAAGGGGTGGTGGATGGTTCCCGTCCTGATCGGGCTAATCTTTATTGTCCTCGCAGTGGCATTGAGTCCGTCGACCACCGTGCCGTTCATTTATAGGCTGTTTTGATTGCCATTCGCGTTAAGTGGAGGATTTGCAGGCGCTGTTTTCGATTGTTCCAACCAGACTTCACCTACGGAATGGTTCTGCGTTGCGGCAAGCTGCTCTATGTTTTCACGCTGGTGCAATATCAATCGAGTGAGTTGGTTGCGAGCGTCGTTCACCAAAGCCAGGAATCCATGAATTAGACCTTCTCCCTCCAGCTCACCTGCCGCGAATTTGCTCACGGCTTCGGACTTCAGATTAGCCAGTTCTCGCTGCAATCGAATCAACGTTCCTAGATCCAATTGGGCTGCAAGCTCATTTTGCATCGATTCGCTTTCTATCTGGATGACTCGCTCCATGTAACTAGCAAAGCTCGCCTCCCGCCTCCTGCGGTTCGAGCGCAGGTACCACTGAACCACAAAGAAGGTACCGCCAGCCACTGTCGCCGCGATCGCCAAGACCTTTTCGAGGTAGTCGATGGCATCCCCAGCGATGATCGGCTTGTTGCGCTGACGATACAACTCCGCTC
>JANMIS010000813.1:0-7209 GCA_031375925.1 Synechococcales cyanobacterium OTE_70_concoct_197_sub | reverse complement strand
CGCCCCCAAAGGATCCACATCCGCCACCGTCAATAGCCCCTCATTCAACATCTTCGCCAGGTAGTACAAACTCTGCGCCCACACCAGCGGCACGTTCTCATTTGGCTCCCGCACCTGACTCTTCGGGTTAGCCTTCTCTGCCTCGATCGCCCCCTCCGGCACAAAATACACCTCCGGCAGCAGCATAATCCCATCCCGCTCCACCGACACCTCAGCCAATTTATTCAAATAGAAGTCTGTCTGTGCCTGATCCCCGCGAAAAATTCCATCCAGCGCCAAATACGTAAAAAACAGCGGCCACTCACATTCAATATTCTCAAATGCCCGCAATTCCGTCGGCTCATAGTGCAACCGACTGGTATCCTCCACCACCGTCTGATGCCCATCTCTTAAAAAGCGAATGCAACCATAGTTTCCCTGCAACCGATCGATAATCTTCTGCCTTGTCCGCTCCACCTGTTCGGGATCCTCAATAGCAAACGCTGGAAACCCAATCACACTGAGCAGCGCCGCATCTACTTCCTTCGACATCGACTCACGGGGGAGCAACGATCGTAGCGTCATCCGACAGCGCGCAATCTCATCCGGCAACACATGAATCACCGAACTCTCCCCGCCCTTCATCCCAAACAAATTCAAGCCACTCATCGCTTCGAGTGCCGCCTTCGCCATCCCCACCGAACTCGCATTCAGCTCCACGCCCCCATGATTAACCTTATTCCCCCGCTCCCAAATCCCATAGTCCGGGGTCCGATAAGCCCGCCCAATGTAATAAACCAAATTCTGAACAAAATCCACCTCATCCTGGGTGAACACAATCGACAACCCCGAGAGCGTCATCTGCGCCAACATCACCAAAAAAATCGACGTGGCATCAATCTGCAAATGTCCCCAGCCATCATCCGGGACCACCGTATCGCCTGTCCTCGTACTGTACTTCGCGTGCAGTGCATCCATCGGCAACTGCGACTGCTTAAACGCCTCCACCTTATGCCCCTGCCGCATCATCGAAAACAGCAGCCCCCGCATCAGCTTCACCACCGACTGCTCCAGTTCATACCCCCGTCCCGCCACCAGATCCGTTTTCCGGTAAGCCAGCGCTAATCCCCACACCGCCAAGATGCTATAGACATTATCCCGCACCCAAGCATCTGTGTAGTCTCCATGGTCATTCACCGCAGTGCTCGCCGGAAGCAGCCCTGTAATTGGATTTTGGCGAGACAGAATCACACGACGAATCTCGCCATAAAACCCATCCAAACGAGCTTCCAAAGTCGGCATAGCAGCAACCATAAAAACAAAATCACACTAAAAATCAGATTTTATTCTACCCCAAATCCCAACCCAGACCGTTCACCACGGGCAATTATCGAATGAGTTCACGGGGGTCTGGATTTGACCAAACAAAGGTTGTCAGGTCACCTAGCATCATGACATTACTGATGATGAAAGCACTCATTATTTATTTCACAAACGAAATCGGATTGCTATAGTAACGGCCTAAAAATGTCGAGAATTATTATTATTATGAATTATCTTGATTAAAGTATTTTATTGCTTAGTGCTGCGTCTTATTCAATACATTAATTAACGCTAGTCTTTGCTAACGTTTGCAAATATGGATTAATCATCAAATCAGCCATTTTCCCAAAAATTTAAAAAATTCAATCTTTTACTGACTCCTATGATGAAAAATTTCATTCCACGTCTAAGTTGCATTCCTAGACCATTGAAGCGTTTGATTAAACGTATTTGTAGACGACTGGTTAATCGATCGCGCTATTTACCGTTTACTCAATAGCCCGTCAGTTCAACCCAAACCCGACAAACTAGGCGTGCAGCCCCAGAGCGGCCCATGGGTGAGTCTCATTCACTTCCAAAAGCAAGCAGCAGCAAATAATTCGTGATAATGTTGAGCGATTGGGCAAGATAAGGTTGTTGTATCGCAATTCATCTTTTTGCGGAGAGTTTTAGAAATGGGCGGATTTTGGAGTTTCGGTAGCCCGATCGCAGTCCTAAATGCGATCGGGCTTTCAGCGATGATGTCAGTGTCTTCTGTGGTCTTGGTCGTACCGCAATCGATCGCACAGTCGTGCTACATGGTGACTGCCGCAGGGAAAAAAGTCTCCCTCGGAACACTCTGCGGAGAACTTCCACCAGAACCCACACCCACGACACCCACCCCAGACAACGCCTCCAGCTCAGCCAAAAACGGAATCTACCGAGTTCCGATTAAGCGCCGTTTAGCCTCCACCCCTGTTATCGACGTTTCCTTTAATGGCAAAAACTTTGAGATGATTTTGGATACGGGCGCTAGTAGTACCCTAATTACTAAGCGAATGTCAGAGCGGTTGGGCCTAAAACCCACAGGCGTGCGGAATGTGATCATTGCGGATGGCTCCAAAGTTCGCTTCCCCGTTGCAACGGTTAGCAGCGTCTCCGCTGGGGGCCTCACCGCTCGTCAACTCGTTGTCACCATCGCAAACAACTCAGATATTGGTCTTTTAGGTCATGACTTCTTTGGGAAATACGATGTCAAAATCAAACGAAATGTGATTGAATTTCAACCGCAGACTGAATAGGGGTCTAGCATGAGTGGACAATACCTGCGTTTTGTTGCGCAATTAGACGCCATGCTTCTTCCGTGGCATAATTTTTGCAACGTGATTTTTGATATGTGTGGAGGATTTTAACATCATGATGAAAAAATATTACGGTCTGGGATGTGCGTTGTTAACGATCGCAATGGCAAATGCGTCCACACCTGCGGCGATCGCAGCCGATGGTCTTGTGGGCGAATGTCGCGCTGCGAAACAATCTACAGGACTCTACAAAGAGCGCTCTAGTACCAGCGTTTTGTTAAGTTCTTTGAAAATGGGTGACAAGGTGACGATCGCTGAGGCATCGCCGAAAGAGGGCATGGCTGCGGTGAGTACGCCAACTAAAGGATTTGTGCAGACGATGAACTTGAAGATGTGCGATGGTGCTAAGCCAAAGCCAACTGCCTCTGCTTGTCGTCTGGTCACTCAGGTCAAGGGTCTTGCGATTCGTAAGGAACCAATGACGACGGCAGAAGCGGTTAGTGGCGTTGGCCCGAACGAGAAAATCACGCTTGTGATGCCCGCCATGTCTAAGAACACGGACGATGGACGCACTTGGATTAAGATTTCTAAACCCGCTGAAGGTTGGGTTTCGGAAGGCTTCACCAATGGTTCTAAAAATGTAACCGCTTGTCCCTAAGCAGTTTTAACGATCTCTCAATGATCCCAAAGGACGATCGGAGCTTTAACTAAGTCCGATCGTTTTTTATTAGGGGACTCGTGGCCCTCACCCCAGCCCTCACTCCAGCGTAGGAGAGGGGGCAAGAAGGATTTTGGGCTACTCAGCTTGGACGAAAGGGGTAGCCCAGAAGGTCCAGTTTTCTTTGTTGAAGGGCGATCGCCAGCGGTGAATTAGCTCGGATTCTAAACGTTGACGATCGCGGGTATGGCTGGGCGCGTGTTTCCAGAAGGCGATCCCCAGTTGTGTTGGGAGGTCTAGGTTGTAGTGAGCTTGTTGGTAGTGGAGAAGATAGCGTTTGCAGTCGTGGGAGCCTTTCCAACGCGCATCGGATTGGAGGGTTTCGCCGACGTAGAGCAGGAGGTTGATTTCGTAGTCGATGACAAAGTAGAGGGCTGAGACTCCGGCATCGCTTGCTTTCCAACGCCAAAATTGCGTGTTCTGGCGGGGGCAGTCGAAAGGGTTGGGGAGTGGCGAGGTGGGGGCGAAGAGGTGGGATTGTTCGGGGTGGTCTTTGAGGGATTGTTGGTAGGTGTGGATGCGATCTTTCCAGCGCTTGAGGGCGATCGGGTCTTGGTCAATTGTTTTGTGGGGTAGGGATTGGTGCGCTGTATAGCTGCCCGCGAGGTCTTTGGCGGTGAAGAGGTTGCCTTGTTCGGGCGGGGGACTGTAGGAATTGAGGTTGTAGTGATTAGGCACAATTTTTTCGAAGAATTGAGTTGAAAATCCCCCAGAGTTGAGGGATTTAGGGGAGCAAGTTATTTTGGCAAACGATTAATCTTCTAGTTTTTTGGTTTGGATTAACTCTACTTTGTAACCATCGGGATCCTCTACAAATGCAATCACGGTGGTGCCGTGCTTCATGGGTCCGGGTTCTCGGGTGACATTGCCGCCTTGGGCTTTGATCCCCGCGCAAGTGGTGTAGATGTCATCGACGCCGATCGCAATATGGCCGTAAGCATCTCCCAGCACATAATCTTCTTTACCCCAGTTATAGGTCAACTCCAATACGGATGTATCCGCTTCGTTGCCGTATCCTACAAAGGCCAACGTGAATTCGCCGCCGGGATAATCCTTCTTTCGGAGGAGAGACATCCCGAGACGATCGCAGTAAAAGGAAATAGATTCGTCTAGATTCTTAACTCGCAACATCGTATGCAGTAATCGCATAAATTTCAACCTTCTAGGATTAATTTCTTTGACTATTCTATCGAATCTTCCCTAACGGCTCATTCCAACGTATTCTAAGCGATGGATTATGGAAGTCTCGCGTTAACTTACTGTCGAGTTCAGAGGATTGCTTTCTATGTTTGATGTACCCGATACTGCGATCGACAATATTATTGCCCGTGAGGTCCTTGATTCGAGAGGACGCCCTACCGTTGAAGCGGAAGTAACGCTGCTCTCTGGGGCAAAGGGCCTAGCTCAGGTGCCGAGTGGGGCTTCGACCGGATCGTTTGAAGCCCATGAACTGCGCGATGGCGATCCCAAGCGCTACGGCGGTGCGGGTGTCCTGAAGGCGGTGGAAAACATTGATGCGTTGATTACGCCTGCCTTGGTGGACATGGACGCGACACAGCAAGAGCGGATCGATCGGACGATGATTGCCCTTGACAGCGATGCAAATAAGAAAAATATTGGTGCTAATGCGATCTTGGCGGTGTCTCTAGCAACCGCAAAGGCCGCTGCAACTTCGCTCGGTCTACCGCTCTACCGCTATCTGGGTGGTCCTTTGGCCAATCTTTTGCCTGTGCCATTAATGAATGTCATCAATGGCGGTGCCCATGCGGATAACAACGTAGACTTCCAAGAGTTTATGATCGTCCCCGTGGGTGCCCCAACGTTCCGAGAAGCGCTGCGCTGGGGAACGGAGGTATTCCATGCGCTTAGTAAGGTGCTGAAGGAAAAAGGACAAATGACGGGTGTAGGCGACGAAGGCGGCTTTGCCCCCAACCTTGAGTCGAACCAGGCAGCTCTTGATTTACTAATGGTCGCAATCAAGAAGGCGGGCTATGAGCCGGGGACAGAAATCGCAATCGCGCTGGACGTGGCGGCGAGTGAATTCTACAAAGACGGCCAATACACCTTTGATGGCAAGGCCCATACGCCAGCGGAAACCATTGATTATTTGGTCAAGCTGACGGAAGATTACCCGATCGTTTCTATTGAAGATGGTCTCCATGAGGAAGATTGGGACAGTTGGAAGCTGTTGACTCAGCGCATTGGTTCTAGGGTGCAATTGGTGGGCGATGATCTGTTTGTTACAAATGTGTCGCGCTTACAACGGGGCATTGATGAAAAAGCAGCAACGGCGATTTTGATTAAGCTCAATCAAATTGGTTCGCTGACCGAAACATTGCAGGCGATCGACCTTGGTGCGCGCAATGGTTTTTGTTCTATCATCAGTCACCGATCGGGTGAGACGGAAGATACGACGATCGCGGATTTGGCAGTAGCGACCCGCGCAGGTCAAATTAAGACGGGTTCTCTCAGCCGTAGTGAGCGCGTTGCGAAATACAACCGTTTGCTTCGGATTGAGGATGAATTGGGCGATACGGCAGTCTATGCGGGAACGACGAATATGGTTCCTAAGTGGAAGATCGGGTCGTAGCGATAGATTCTTCCCTCACCCTAAATCCCTCTCCCATGAAGGGAGAGGGACTTTGAATTGTCTGGCTCCCTTCTCTCTCCATGGGAGAAGGGTTGAAGCCTGAGGGCGGTTCGTCAGGATCATCATTGAGCGATTGCAATAGAGATCATGCGTTGGATAGGTCAATCGGTTTTAGTATTTTTAGTGACGATCGCAGTTGTGTTAGTTTGGGCGTCGCCGTTTGTGCAGCATAGCGATTCTAATTGTGATACGGAAGCGTTTTTGACTTCACCGGGAAAGCAATATACGGTGACAGCAGAGCGCGTGTATGTCAATCCTAAAGTGGGACGACATCAGGTGTTTGGGGTGTTTGTTTTGCCGAAGTCGATTGAACAATGGTCGCCTGCATTGTTGACTGTTGATGAGATTGGTGTTTACTGTAGTCGGGTGCAACGCTATAACGGGGATTATGATGGCATTGTGGCTCCGAAAGATGCTGTTTTAATGATTGATTTTGTGAGAACACGGACGGCGATCGGTTTGTTTTTGCAGGGTAAGCTCAATCGAATTCGCGATCGGAAAACTTGGCATTACACTTACAAGCTACGATCGGCCCCCTAATCCCCAATTCTGGGGGACATGATTGTTTTGATATTGAATTTTAGAATGGTGATTGTGATGGATTGGAAAATTGTTAAAGAGTATGAGGATATTCAATATTTTAAGGCGGAGGGGATTGCGAAGATTGTGATTAATCGTCCCCATAAGCGCAATGCGTTTCGGCCTAAGACGGTAATGGAGTTGTATGAGGCGTTTTCTAATGCGCGTGAGGATATTCGCATTGGGGTTGTGCTGTTTACGGGGGCGGGTCCGCATACGGATGGGAAATATGCTTTTTGTGCGGGGGGAGATCAATCGGTGCGCGGGGATGGGGGATATATTGACGAGTCAGGAATGCCGCGTTTGAATGTGTTGGATTTGCAGCGGTTGATTCGATCGATGCCGAAGGTGGTGATTGCTTTGGTGGCGGGATATGCGATCGGTGGGGGGCATGTGTTGCATTTGCTTTGTGACCTGACGATCGCGGCAGAGAATGCGGTGTTTGGTCAAACCGGGCCAAAGGTGGGGAGTTTTGATGGGGGGTTTGGGGCGAGCTATATGGCGCGGGTGGTGGGGCAGAAGAAGGCACGGGAGATTTGGTATTTGTGTCGGCAGTATGATGCGAATGCGGCGCTGGAGATGGGGCTGGTGAATATTGTGGTGCCGATTGAGCAGTTGGAGAGTGAGGGGGTTCAGTGGGCGCGGGAGATTTTGGAGAAGAGTCCGATCGCGATCCGCTG
>JANMIS010000811.1:0-2272 GCA_031375925.1 Synechococcales cyanobacterium OTE_70_concoct_197_sub | reverse complement strand
CAACGGAGACACGATCGAGTGCCTGAAAGTCCCCAAACCGTTTACATACGTCCTGAACACGAATACCCATGAAAAAATGCCCTTTGAATACGGGTGAGCAAATGCTGGTGCTCGAATCCCCGGTTTTCCGATGAGGTTGCTGAGGATTCAAAACAGTGATTTTTACATATAGCACTTTTTAGGGCTGTTCAGATCAGTTCTTCACAGCTTTGAAATAGAAAGTTTAAGGCTGACATGAGGTCATCTAGATCGCTGAGCGGGTAGGCTTTGGGGTCTTGGGTGAAGGCATCGTTCGTCAGGACCCCAAACTCCCAACTTTGACCGTTGGAGACGATGCCGTAGACGCCTTGTTGGGGATTTTCATTGAGTTTCTGCATGGCCAGCATTTGGGCCAGACACTGCCCCCAGCCTTTGACAAAGTCATCTTTTTTCGCTTCGACTGCTGCAAAATAGGGTTTATCCCAAACCAATTTACTGAGGGGCGATCGTTTCGAGAGGATGTAGTCAGGAATTCCAGTGAGCCGATCGTCATATCTAAGCATCTTGTGGCTCCACAGGACAAATTTATGACGATGATTTTTGTAGACTTCTGCCAAAATTGGGAAAATCACCATTTCACAGACGGCGGATTCGGATTCTCGAAAGCTAAATTCGCTGAGGTGAAAGGCGAGTTGTTCTCTAAAGAAGGGATTGATTTCAAGGGCGATCGGTTGAATAAATGCCGTTTCAAAGAGTTTGATTTGGTACTCTGCGGCGACTTCGCCGATCGATTTAAAACTATCAAATGCCATGGTGAGTTCTCCCAATTCCACAGAACTGCCAGATTCTGCTGGAGCCTAGTTTAACAATCATGACAGCACGGCTACTCAGTATGAATGGCTGCTGTGAGTGTTCAGTCTCCGCGATTGGAACGCTGGGAGACCTATCAAATCCCGGATGTAGTACTGCTGCCCATCGATCGTCTGATGCCTGATTCATAAATTGCGAATGGTCTTAAAATTAACGACTTACGCACAAACTAACATTGGTTCATGAACAAGTTGTATTAGCTTTGCTCCTGGAATAGTCTCCATTGCATAGGTCACACCCTGAGAATCGACAAAATCAATCAAATAATCTTGTCCGTCAAAGTCCATCAAAATCGTGCCTACTGCCCCACGTTGAAGGACGATCGGTTCACGAGTCTCCTTATGAGTTGCACGAGTTTCCTCAGTTAAAGCAACAATATCGTATTCATTGAATTTCATCAGATTTTACCTCACTTCTTTACTGGATAAGTACCAATTAATCTTGGAAAATCTTCCCCGGACCTTATAATCCAACATCCTAGAATGATAGAACTTCCGGTTTCGGTCGTCATTTGGAATCTCACATCATACTGAGTCCCGTGACGATCGCTCATGTGAATGGTAGCATCGGACTCGATCGCAGACTTGAGAAGAGCAGTCTCTAATACCTCCATATTTTCGATCGTAATTCCCAATCTGGCTTTAAAGAGAATAGCTTTATGTTTACCGCTTTCATGCTCCATATTGAGAGAATATAGTTCAAGCTTTTGACCCACTTGTGCGCGTGCTCCGTTTGGGAGTTTCATAGACTTAGGCTGGAAACCGATCAACGATGCTTTCAGTTTAGCAAATCACTCTGCAAATTTCCCCAAGCTTGATCGCGGCACGTTCCTATGATAAACGATCGTCGTCTGCCACAGGTAATGGGCGATCGTTTCTCTAGAGTTTGGCGGTGGGGAAGGGCGATACCTTAATCCTCTTTTTAGCGGTATTATGTGAGTAGTCTAATCTAGCAATAGCAGAATGAGATGACAGAATTAAGACTTATCTCTAGACAATCAGCGTCTATTCAACCGATCGTTCAAAACGCGATTGATTCGTTTGTGCGATCGAGTGAAGACGGCATTCAGAAGACACTGCAACGTCTTCGTAAATTTGAACACAAATATCAGATGAGTACACGGGAGTTCATTCAGCGCTATGAAAATGATGAATTAGATGAAACGCTAGAATTTGGAGAATGGGTTGGTGAATCTCGGATGCTGCAAGGTTTGTTGGAGGATGTAGAGCAGTTGCGAGGAATTGAATTTGTTGCTTAATGACTATTTTCGACAGATTCAAATCTTGCTCGATCAATGTGCGATCGTTCAGGAGTCAAATTTAGTCTACGAAGCTCGAAGCCACGATCGAGGATTTATCCACGGTGAATTAAAACTAACGGATGGGAAAACGCTTGCCGTTCGAGAGTTTGTGAAAACTACGTC
>JANMIS010000802.1:0-5840 GCA_031375925.1 Synechococcales cyanobacterium OTE_70_concoct_197_sub | reverse complement strand
AGAGAACTGAGCCTCTACGAGTTGGAACGGAAACCTGTCAGAAGAATCTGTCAAAATGGTTGTACTGTCTTATCTTTTGGATTTGGCAGGATTTTATGCGTCGCCTTGTCGTCGGATGGTGACAGAGCATAGTGTGAGAGTGAGCGCCGAAGATGAAGGCATTCAGATTCGGGGAGAGATTGATGTCTTGGCTTTGATGGATGACTTTTGGATTGTGGTGATTGAGTCTAAGGGAACTCGCTTTGATGTTATGAGTGCCTTGCCACAACTTTTGAGCTATATGTTAGCCAATCCTAATCGTCCCCGCTTGACCTACGGATTACTCATGAATGGTCGAGAGTTTGCTTTTGTCGAGTTGGAAGCTTCCCGATACAGCGTGTCCCAGACTTTTTCGATTAACAAACCTGCGGGGGATTTGCCGATCGTCCTTCAAGTCTTAAAACAAATCCACGATCGAATTTTGAGCTAAAATACTGTCCTCTCCTTGTGTTAAAAATTCCAATGAATGCCAACGAAAAAGAACAGTTTGAATCGATCGTCGCCGCTAGTCTAACAAATCAGGAGTTCATTCGATTAACGTTGGGGAAATATCGAGGAACTGATGCTGGGTTGAATAAGCTCGTTGCTAGAGTTGTTGAACTCAAATCAGGCACAAAACTTTCATTTACCTATCGCTACAAAACCAAAGAAATTGTTAAAAACTATTCGATCGAAGATGGGATTAAATTCATCCATGACGTTTTGGGCCAGGATTTTCTGAGTGCTACAGTTTTTACTATTCAGCAAGACGTTCAAATTGAATATAACAAGAATGGCAATTCAAAAATCACCTTTACTAAGCCAACTTTAAGTGATGCAAAATCTAACTTAAAATCTCATGATCACCAGAAAAAACGATCGATCGAAGCCCACGACAACCCCTATCTAACCGCTTTAGGGATTACCAATAGCAGTGGTCACGTCGTTAGAACAATGGAGGATAAATTCAGACAAATCAATAAATTTATTGAGATTCTTCAGGGCTTGGTTAATACATCGTCCCTAGCAGATCAAAGAGAATTGTCGGTTGTTGATATGGGTTCTGGCAAGGGATATCTGACCTTTGCAATGTACGACTTTTTGACAGGTTCGTTAGATAAAGAAACGACGATCGTAGGTGTGGAAGGTCGATCGGAACTCGTTGATTTTTGCAATAAAACAGCACAGGAAATCGGGTTCGATCGTTTGCGGTTTGAGCCTGGTAATATTCAAGACTACGCCATGGAAAAAACCGATATTACGATCGCACTTCATGCCTGCGATACGGCTACTGATGATGCAATTTTCAAGGGCATTAAATCCGAAAGTTCAATTATTATTTTATCTCCTTGCTGTCATAAACAAATTCGTAAACAAATTGGCTCTAATACCGTTCTGAAAGATATTTTAAAACATGGAATCTTGCTAGAGCGACAGGCTGAAACTGTTACGGATGGATTGCGGGCTTTACTACTAGAACGATCGGGATATCACACAAAAGTTTTTGAGTTTATTTCATCTGAACATACGAGTAAAAACATGATGATCGTGGGTATCAAACACAATAAACCTATTGATCAGGCGCAAATCTCAGCGCAAATCAACGCGATTAAGACAGTCTATGGCATTGAGTTTCACTATCTCGAAGCGCTGCTCTCTCCCAATCTTTCGCCTAATATCGAGAATCTAATAGGTTATAGTAAGACTAACAAACCATAAATTTTTGGATCGACGCATGAAGGTATTAGGCAGCACGATCGCCCTGGCGGATTTTTCAGGTGAAGGATTGGCGATCGGACTTTTTGAAGAGCAATTGGAACTGAGCGGGGATTTGGCGGCGTTGGATACGAAGCTTTCGGGCTTATTGAAAGAAGTAATCGCTGAGACCGAGTTCAAAGGCAAACCAGGCAGCAGCATCACTACGCGCGTTGCCGGGGTAGGATTCAAAAAACTGATGATTGTGGGTCTCGGCAAAGCTGACAAGCTCAAGCTCGAAACTCTACGCAAAGTGGCCGGAACCCTCGCCAAAACAGCCCGCCGCGAACGCTGTAAGAGCTTTGGGGTTTCATTGCCGCTATTTGATAATAATCCGGCTAGCACCGCACAGGCGATCGCAGAGGGCGTTGAACTGTCGCTTTACAAAGATGTGCGATTCAAATCTGAGAAAGACGAAAGCACGACAATCGAAACCGTCCATCTCATCGGCCTTGCAGGACAGGAAGCTGCGATCGAAAAAGCCGCCATCATCTGTTCTGGCGTTTTCCTGACTCGCGCACTCGTTGCCGCACCTGCCAACGTCGTCAACCCGACCACCATGGCAGAAATGGCACAGGATTTGGCCAACACCTACGGGCTAGAACTAAAAATCCTCGAACAGGCCGATTGCTTGGCGCTCAACATGGGTGCCTTCTTAGGCGTTTCTCTGGGTTCTGATATTCCACCCAAGTTTATTCACTTGACCTACCGACCCGCAGGCACACCGCGTAAAAAGGTGGCGATCGTAGGCAAAGGTGTCACATTCGACTCGGGTGGCCTAAATCTCAAAGTCGGCGCATCGTCCATTGAAATGATGAAAACCGATATGGGCGGTGCAGGGGCAACCTTTGGTGCAGCCAAAGTAATCGCGCAATTAAAGCCCGATGTTGAGGTTCACTTTATCAGCGCAGTTGCTGAAAATATGATCAGCGGTAAAGCCATGCGCCCCGGTGATATTCTCACAGCCTCCAATGGGAAAACCATTGAAATTAACAACACTGATGCAGAAGGTCGTTTAACGCTAGCAGATGCGCTGGTTTATGCAGACAAACTGGGTTTAGATGCCATGGTGGATCTCGCAACCCTCACAGGAGCCTGTGTTGTGGCCTTAGGAAATGACATTGCGGGCTTGTGGAGTCCCGATGATGCCTTGGCGGATCAGTTACTGGCAGCGGCAAAATCTAGCGGTGAGAAGCTGTGGAAAATGCCCTTCGAGGAATCGTACTTTGAAAGCATGAAATCCCCGATCGCAGACATGAAAAACACAGGCGCTCGGACGGGTGGTGCGATCAGTGCTGCGGTGTTTTTGAAGCAGTATGTGAAAGATACGAAATGGGCACATATGGATGTGGCAGGTCCGGTCTGGACTGACAAAGACAAAGACTACAATCCCACGGGCGCAACGGGTTACGGAGTCCGGACCTTGGTGGATTGGGTTTTAGCATAGACCCATTAGCCTCAGAGGCATGATGCAAAAACATCTGCCTCTTTAAATCGCACTCCGGCTTGATCTTTTCCCGATAAAATCGGCTCGTCACCGATCGGCCATTCAATGCCTAAGTCTGGATCATTCCATAGGATCGATCGTTCATAAGCAGGTGCATAGTAATCAGTTGTTTTGTACAAAAACTCGGCATTCTCCGACAGTACTAAAAATCCATGGGCAAACCCAGGTGGAACCCAAAGCTGACGCTTGTTTTCAGCACTCAAATGCACCCCGACCCATTGCCCAAAGCATTCAGAACTACGCCGTAAATCGACCGCTACGTCATAGACTTCACCCACTGCAACCCGAACCAGTTTGCCTTGGGGTTTTTGAATTTGATAATGCAATCCGCGCAACACATTTTTGGCAGATTTCGAGTGATTATCTTGAACAAATGTGACGTTACATCCGGTTGCTTCTAGAAATGCTTTTTCATTGAAACTCTCATAGAAAAAGCCTCGATCGTCCCCAAAGACTTTCGGCTCTAGAATAACCACATCTGGGATTTTGGTCTTGATAAATTGCATGATTGAACCTTTGATAATGAATTAGACTTAAACGCGCCAACGATCGTAAAAAGAATCCGGCGTTAAGAGATCCAATAAATACTTCCCATAGCTCCCTTTTGCTAAAGGCTTAGCGAGTTTACGCAATTGCTCATCATCAATGTAACCATTACGATAAGCAATCTCCTCCACACAAGCCACTTTAAATCCTTGTCGTTCCTCTAAAATTTGGATGAAGCTGGCGGCTTGGTGGAGAGATTCGTGGGTGCCTGTATCAAGCCATGCATAGCCACGCCCGAGCAATTCGACTTGGAGTTTGCCCTGTTCTAAATAGATTTTGTTCATGTCTGTAACTTCGAGTTCACCGCGCGGCGAAGGTTTCAGACTGGCCGCGATCGTTGCCGCTTGGGAATCATAGAAGTAAATACCGGGAACCGCATAGCTAGATTTGGGTTCCGTGGGCTTTTCTTCTAAGCTCAAGACTCTACCCTCAGAATCAAACTCCACCACACCATAATGCTGTGGTTCTGAGACGCGGTAGCCAAAGACGATCGCACCATCGGTAAGCTTAGCCGATCGGCGTAACACTTCCCCTAGGCCTCGACCGTAAAAAAGATTATCCCCCAAAATCAAACAAACAGGTTCATCTCCAATAAAGTCTTTGCCTAATATAAATGCCTGCGCTAATCCATCGGGACTAGGCTGTTCCATATAGCTAAATTCCATTCCCCATTGCGATCCATCTCCTAATAATTCTTGAAAGAGCGGTGAGTGAGAGGGGGTAGAAATGATCAATATTTCACGAATGCCCGCCAGCATTAACGTCGAAAGTGGGTAGTAGATCATCGGTTTATCGTAGACAGGCATGAGCTGTTTGCTCACGACTTGGGTTAAGGGGTAGAGCCGAGTGCCCGAACCGCCTGCAAGAATAATTCCTTTCATTGTTTTGGTTTCCTATTGATAAAAGTGATTGCAATTGACCTCTGGCGAACCACCCCCAAACCCCCAATTCTGTGGGCTATGAAGTATTTTACTCTTCTCTTACTCCCCCAGAATTGGGGGCTGGGGGGCCTCATGGTTGCAATTTACCGATCGCCATAATTCTGATTAATCCAAGTTTGATAAGCACCAGATTGAACTGCCTTCACCCATTCAGGATTGCTGAGATACCATTTCACAGTTTGCTCAAGCCCAGTCTCAAAGCTCTCTTTGGGTTTCCAGCCGAGTTCACGATCAATCTTATTGCAGTCAATTGCATAGCGCCGATCGTGCCCTAGTCGATCGGTGACATAGGTAATGAGTGATTTGCGGTCTAAGCCCTCTTTAGGTGCCAGTCTATCTAAAATTTCACAGATAGTTTGAACTACGGTGATATTGGTTTTTTCATTGATCCCACCAATGTTGTAGGTTTCGCCCAGCTTACCTTTACTTAAGACTAGGGCGATCGCGTCACAATGATCTGTGACGTAGAGCCAATCACGAACATTTTGACCATCGCCGTAGACGGGAAGCGGTTTACCTTGAAGGGCATTTAAAATAATCAACGGAATCAGCTTTTCCGGGAATTGGTAAGGACCATAGTTATTAGAACAATTAGTGGTCAGAACAGGCATCCCATAGGTGTGAAAATAAGCCCGAACCAAATGATCGGAACTCGCTTTTGAAGCGGCGTAGGGGCTATTGGGGGCGTAGGGAGTATCTTCGCGAAATGCAGGATCCGTGGGGCTTAGGGAACCATATACTTCATCGGTGGACACATGCAAAAAGCGAAATGACTCGCGCTTATCTCCCGTCAGCCGTTCCCAATAGGCACGGGTAGTTTGTAATAAATTTAGCGTCCCCACCACATTGGTTTGAACAAATTCTCCTGGGTTAAGAATCGATCGATCGACGTGACTTTCGGCGGCAAAATTAACGATCGCATCGGGCTGATATTTATCTAAAAGATGGGCAACCAGTTCACTATTACCAATGTCACCGCGCACAAGTTGATGATTAGGATCCTCCGCCAAACTAGCCAGGGTTTGGGGATTGCCTGCGTAGGTGAGCTTGTCGAGATTAATGATTTTGGCTTG
>JANMIS010000801.1:0-2013 GCA_031375925.1 Synechococcales cyanobacterium OTE_70_concoct_197_sub | reverse complement strand
GTAATCGGCCCTGTAATCGGCCCTGTATTATCGCACCGAACCGCCGATCGTCTGATACCGATCGTCTGATACATTCAGACAGATTTCCAAACTTTTGCCATGAGCATCAATCCCTTCGACCAATTTAATAAAAGCCTTTTCCAACAACTGCTTTCCCCTTTCGGCACCGTCACTCCGAACCGCGCTGTCCTGGGAGAAGAACGGGCAATAGACATTTTGTTTGAACCCGATCCCGGCGTAGAACTCGATCCCACAAAACTTGGCAATCTCGCCATGATGTCTGCCCAAACCTCCCTGTTTGAGCCATTTCGTAGTAATCTCCCCGACCACGAAGTTCACAACTGCTTTCTTAAGCTTTTCCTCCTCTACGCCGAAATCCAACGCCAATCCGATGGCACTGTCCCCACTCAAAATCTCCCACAATTGTGGATTCTTGCCGCCGAAGTCCCGGATATTCTGATTCGTGAATTCAGTGGTGTTCCGGATCCAGAACAAGGCGAAGGTTATTACCGTCTGGCCGTCAGACTCAGAACCACCATCGTCGTCATCGACGAATTACCCACAACCCCAGACACTCTCTGGTTGCGTTTGATGGGCAAAGGTCGAGTCCAAGAGGATGCCATTGAAGAAGTCCTCCTTCTCCCAAAATCCGATCCAAAACGGAGTCCAACTCTTGACCTATTGGTTTCCTGGCGGATTAGTATGGAATTATTAGATCAAGTCGATCAAGAAGAGAGGCGAATTCTGATGGCACTATCGCAAGCATACCTAGAGTGGGAACAGAAAACTGAACAACGCGGCATTGAGCGCGGCATTGAGCGCGGCATTGAACGCGGCATTGAACGCGGCATTGAGCGCGGCATTGAGCGCGGCATTGAGCAGGGAAGACAACAAAATCAGCGCCAAGTGATCGCAAGCATTTTGACAACCCGCTTTGGACCGATCGCACCTCGCCTAGAAGCCCTCATCCCAAACATCGTGGAACTACCGATCGAATCCGCGATGCCACTACTACTTCAACTCTCCCAAGAAGAACTGTTGGAGCGATTTTCGGGCTAGTGGGGTTTGAGGGTAGAAATCTGAATTTCTTGTCTCAATTTGTAACGATCGGGCTAGACACTCTAGAATAGTTAACATCCCGTTAAAAACCGACCGAAACTATGCCCGCATTGCAGATCATTCTCATCCTCGCGCTGCTGATCTTCGTGCATGAACTAGGCCACTTCCTAGCCGCGCGACTTCAGGGAATCTATGCCAATCGCTTTTCCATTGGCTTCGGTCCGGTGATTTGGAAATACCAAGGACCCCAGACAGAGTACGCTCTGCGGGCACTTCCCCTCGGCGGCTTCGTGGGCTTCCCCGATGACGACCCCGACAGTGACATCGACCCCAACGACCCAAATTTACTGCGAAACCGTCCCGTCATGGACCGGGCGATCGTCATCAGTGCAGGCGTGATTGCCAATCTACTCTTTGCTTACTTTGTCCTAACCACCCAAGCCTTCACCGTCGGGATTCCCCAGCTTAACTTCGAACCCGGCGTGATTTTGCCGGAAGTGATGCAGGATTCGATCGCCCAAAAAGCCGGACTCCAGAAAGGTGATATCGTTCTCCAAGTCAACGGCATCAATCTTCCCGGCACTGAAGGCGTTTCTGAGATTCTTCGCAAAGAAATCGAAAGCAGCCCCGAAAAACCGATCGCTCTCAACATCAAACGCAGCGATCAAAACCTAAATATTAGTCTTACACCAGCGCTCAAGGATGGCAAAGGTCGCATTGGCATTGGACTCGTCCCCAATGCCCGCGTCAAAATTCAGCATCCTGGAAATCCGATCGCTGGGCTAGTCCTCGCAGGCGGCGAACTCACCCGCGTCGTCAACCAAACCGTCGAAGGCTTTGGCAAACTCGTTACTAACTTTGCTGCAACCTCAAAGCAGGTGGCCGGACCCGTAGAAATCGTTCGTCAAGGCGCTAGAATCGCCAAGAGTGACTGGAAAAACCTCTTCGGCTTCA
>JANMIS010000763.1:0-3154 GCA_031375925.1 Synechococcales cyanobacterium OTE_70_concoct_197_sub | reverse complement strand
ACGGGCAAGACGACTGAACTGTTATCCGCTAGGTTTGCGGGCAAATTGTATAGAAACGGAAGTCTGAGCAAATTTACTGCCTCTGGCGGGAGACAGAGGTGATCTGTAAAACCCGTGTCGATGACAAATTCAACCTTCCCGATTGAGTTTGTCATCGATACGGGTTTTACAGATCACCTTTGTCTCCCGCCAGAGGCAGTGAATTTGCTCAGACTTCCGTTTCTATACAATCTGCCTGCAAACCTGGCAGATAATAGTTCAGTCGTCTTGCCCGTTCATCAAGCGACGATTTTTTGGGACGGAGCAGAACGAGAGGTTCGCGTATTTGCTACAGGGCGACGACCATTAATTGGGACAGCCCTGCTTGACGAGCAAGAGTTGGTCATTCAGTTCACGGAGGGCGGGTTGGTAACGATCGACGAGTTGTAAAGGGTCGATTGTAGCAGCGCAAGCTAACAATCCTGCCGCAGCGGACGTTATGGAGATCTTGGCATCGGGATGAATATTTTCTGCCGCCGCTGACCAGGAACGTTGGCGAAAACCCTCGGAACTTGCAAGGAATTGCTGAAATGGGAATCGTCACTTTGGACATTTGCCTATCATCCCGGCGTAGAACCGACGAATAATGCAGCAGAACAAGCCCTTCGACCTGCTGTAATTTGGCGACGGCTCAGTTTTGGTAGTCAGTCAGAAGCGAGCAGTCAATTTGTCTCGCGAATTTTAACGGTGATGACGACGCTGAATATTCAAAAACGTGATGTTCTTGAATTCTTGACTTTAGCTTGTCGGTCCTCTAGTTTTGGGACAACGGTGCCGTCTTTACTGCCCCAAGGCTAGACCCTTGAAGGCTTACCATTGTAGCAGGCGAGATCAACGCTAAATTCAGAAAACTTACATCCTGAAACATGAACAGATCCCCTAGAATAGAGTCTGTCCCGATCGTCTCCACTACCCTTGATCCAACAAGAAACCCTCAATTTATTGGAATGGTCGCGCCTGTGTCAGCACTTGGCCACCTTCGCCGCGACAAAACTCGGGTCGATCGCCGCCCAGCATCTTCAAATCCCCGCGACAAAGGATGAGACCTTGCATCTCCTTGACCAGACTCGTGAGACCTATCAATTGGATCAGTCGGTTTCTGGGGGATTGCCCTTTGGTGGGATTCAGGACATTGGCGAAGCACTGGAACGATCGTCCCTACAAGGCTTGCTCTCGGGCGAAGAACTATTAAATATTTCGACAACTCTATCCGGTGCGAGATCTCTGCGGCGGGCGATCGACAATGCGGAAAATGTCCCCACCTTGCTGGAAATGGTGGCGGATATGCGGACTTATCCAGAAATTGAAAAGGAGATTTATCGCTGTATTGACGATCGGGGTAAAGTCACCGAGCGGGCCAGCCCGAAGCTGACTGACATTCGTGAAAGGATTCGATCGACCCGCGATCGGATCTTAGATATTTTAAATAAAATGATGAGTCGCCATTCTAGCGCGATTCAAGAATCGGTGATCACTCAGCGCGACGGTCGCTATGTGCTGTCGGTCAAATCAAACTACAAAGACCACATTCCCGGCATTGTTCACGACGCTTCGACCAGTGGTGCAACTTTATTTGTCGAACCGCAATCCACAGTGCAAATGAACAATGCATTGCGGCAGTTTTTACGTCAAGAGCAAGCAGAAGAAGAGGCTGTACGGCGGAAGCTAACAGCGTTAATTGTGGAGGTTCAGGAGGACCTAGAGAAGCTAGTGGCGGTTTGTACTAGATTGGATTTGGCAACGGCCCGAT
Organism: Synechococcales cyanobacterium OTE_70_concoct_197_sub; assembly: GCA_031375925.1. Lineage (GTDB taxonomy): Bacteria > Cyanobacteriota > Cyanobacteriia > Leptolyngbyales > Leptolyngbyaceae > JAAFJU01. The sequence goes on along the minus strand of JANMIS010000763.1, from coordinate 1,365 downwards.
CGCGCTACAGTTACTGGCTCGAAGCCAATCCACCAACCTTTATTGAATGGGATGAATCAATTGCGAAAAACCAAAATATTACCCTGCGAAACCTGCGCCATCCATTGTTAGTTTGGCAACAAAAGAATGAAGAAGGTCGTGCAGTTATTCCCACACATTTGAATATTGATCCAAAGATTCGTGTTGTTGCGATCACCGGACCCAATACAGGCGGCAAAACCGTTACATTAAAAACCTTGGCGCTGGCGGTATTGATGTCGAAAGTAGGATTGTTTGTCCCGGCACGGGAACCTGTGGAATTGCCTTGGTTTGGTCAAGTACTCGCTGACATTGGCGATGAGCAATCATTGCAGCAAAGTTTGTCTACGTTTTCGGGCCATATTCGTCGGATTGGGCGGATTTTGGATGCACTGGATGCGGCCCCCCAACCCCCAACTCTGGGGGAGCAAGAATTGGACGGAGTGCGATCGAATGCTTTGGTCTTACTCGATGAAGTGGGGGCTGGGACTGATCCGTCGGAGGGTTCTGCGCTAGCGATTGCATTACTTAAACATCTCGCTAATCGTGCAAAACTGACGATCGCCACCACGCACTTTGGCGAACTGAAGGCATTAAAATACCAAGACGAACGATTTGAAAATGCATCAGTGGAGTTTGATGATGTGTTGCTAGAGCCGACCTATCGATTGCTGTGGGGAATTCCGGGCCGATCGAATGCATTGACGATCGCATCTCGCTTGGGATTGCAGTCTGAAATCGTAGAAGATGCGCGCGGGTATATCGGAGGCATGACTCAAGACGTTAACGAAGTCATTGCGGGTTTAGAAGCGCAACGCCGAGAACAGGAAGAGAAATCCAAGGAAGCTTCGCGACTGATCAAGCAAGCGGAGTTTTTCTATGAGCAGGTGACGGCCAAGGCGAATGCCCTAAAAGAACGGGAGCGAGAACTCAAACAAGCCCAAGAAGATGCTGTCCAAAAAATGTTGCTAGATGCCAAGTCTCAAGTAGCCCAAGTCATTAAGCAATTGCAAAAAGGGACTCCGACAGGACAAGACGCGCAGCTTGCCACCGATCGCCTCAACAAACTCGCAGACAAGCATCTGCCTTCTGCTGAGGTGAAGAAAAAGCCGGGATTTTTGCCGAAGGTGGGCGATCGGGTCAGGATTCCGCGCATTGGGCAGACAGCCGAGGTCTTGGACAGCGACGGCGAAGACCTGACGGTACGGTTTGGGATTATGAAAATGAACGTCTCCATTTATGAAATAGAATCACTGCAAGGCCAAAAAGTAGAACGAGAAGAGAAACCGAAAGAAGAACGGAAAGCAAAAGAACAACAACGAAGTCAAGAAAGAGACAAGAAAGGAG
>JANMIS010000680.1:0-7994 GCA_031375925.1 Synechococcales cyanobacterium OTE_70_concoct_197_sub | reverse complement strand
TTTTGCTTCATCGGTTTGCTAGCATTGTCATAGCCGCTGATCGTATTTTCCTGCTGGAAGTACATCAATGCGGATAAACCCGTCGCGATCGAGCGTCCTTCAAAGCTGAAACTGCGTGAAACCATGGCTTCACTGCGGTTGCCTCGCGTGTCAAACAATCCATCCTCAGACTGCTCGACGTTGATGCTGTCGATGCCCTTCGTGGTGTCGTTGTAGACAAAGAATTGCCAGCGTTTCACCTCGTTGATTTGAGTGGGCAAACGCAGAACAGCAAATCGCCCTCCAGTCAGTCGTCCTACGAATTTGATTTCCTGAGTGGGTTCATAAAAGAGCCGTCCTTCCATGTCCTTAGCGCTGAGGCTGTCTTTGTCCCCAGCGGGTTCCGTTTTGTGGCGGCTGCGCTGATAGCGGACTTCCTGCTTGCGTTCTAGTGCGTCACCGACTAGCACAAAGCGATCGAGCAATAAGCTGTTATCCACAATCAACGATTCGTTAATTCGGCTTTCAGTCTGATCCGCACGAGTGGACTGGCGAAACAAGTAGATAAACGTATTGTCTGACAAGACTTGAAACGGGGCATCTGCTGACAGCCGCGCCGTTGAGGAAGCAAACGTGTCAATTTCGCTAGCAGCGATCGCTTGATTTGCCGCGATCGCTTGACCACTCGTGTTGATGATTGGCATCACGGTCGGCTTGATGATTCCATAACCGACTTCTACAATTTCCTGCGGAAGCTGGAGCCGCTTCGGTGTGCTGGTCCAGCGATCGGCATCCACAGATTTTTTTTTCGATGAATTGCCTGCTGCGTTTACTTCATCGGCTTTGTCCTCGGCTAACTCTAAAACAGTGTAGAAGATCTGGCGTTGATCGGTCATTGCAAATGCAATCACCTTGCCTTGATGTTGTACCGAAGCGGTATATTTGTACGTCTGATTGCCACTATAAACTTTGATGTAGTTGGCGAGTACCGTCATGATAGAGACCTTGAGTTTAGGACTTAATGGTCAACCCGTTTGGTAAACGGCTATGACTTCAGTGTTTCTTCAGGAGTTTTAGAAATGATTTTAGTGACTTCCTACTGGGAAAAATAATCCCTTGGAATTTGATAAAGATCTGGATTGTTTAGAAAAATTTAAGAAAATGCTTCTGAAGCGATCGTTATTAAACGTTTCTTAAAGAAAAGACTTTATCGGAAATAAGAATGGGTAAAACCATCTCAAATGTTTGCTATGTAAGCGTTTGGGCTATGTTTTCGGCATTTTCTGAAAGCCTTGCTGTGCAGAGGTTCTCCCTATTTCCGATAAAGTTTAAAGGAGGCAATTGTAAATTAACCAAACAGAATATCGATCTCAGCAGAGCGGAAGGGGGGCAATTTTGTTTTTGGCAACGCTTTCCAAAAGCTGGGGAATCGCCATTAAATTCATGACGCAATGAAGAACAGGCCCAGAAAAAAGTCGCACATCGCCTAAATATGGACCATTCAAGTGATTAAAAAGGGCGAATTGCAATTCTTACGCGATCGAACAGTTGAGGTAAATAGCTGTAAAAACGCTCGTTCCGAAGTTGCATGGCATCCGTCGTACAACTGCCGCAACCATCAACAACACCTGCCATCAGCTTAGCCACTTCAGCATCCGAGACACCCGCCCAAGGGAAATGACCGATCGGCGCTTGGGCTGAATAATTTAGTTCTGATTCATTCAGCCAAGCACTACTGATCACATCAGACTGTTCACGAAAATAAGTCAGGTTCCAGCCCACACGCTCACGAAAGATATTCGTTGCTTTTTGAGAATCTTTTGGAGACTTCGCCATTGATTCGCGCCAAATCTTAGCTTGAACACTCAGGCCAAATCGGTTATCACTTTCATTTAACCAAACCCGATCGATCGCTTGAATCAATGAATTGGGCACCTTGGACAAATCGCTGATTAATAGCCGTGTCTCCTGATCTGCTTTTGCCCATTGCTTAGCTTTCAAAAACTGCTGAAGTTTGGCAACTTTTGGATTGGTTTCATCTTGAGCGATCGGACGATTGGAAAGCGTTAAAGACTCCCAATTTTGAATCACTTGTTGTAGTGATTTTGGCAATTCCTTCTTCTGCGCATCAATAAATCTAACAGAACTAAAAAGACCTTGATAAGTCGTGAGAGAAGAATCGATCGAAGCCTCAACGGGAAGATAACTCAAACCATTAAAATAAGGAAAGTATTGGTTCTCTAATGCTTTTTTGAGAGCTTTGAGTTGACTTGGAGATAACGTTCTGATTAGAACTGGCGTAATTTTGGCAGGATATTGGTAACGTGTGATTTTACCATCCTCCGTCAGAACCGTACGAACCACGCTCATCCCCCTCACTGAACTACTCTGAAAAACCACTGGACCGATCGCCCCAGTCCATCCAAAGCTTTCAAGCGAAACTCGAATCCCTCGCGTTGCCCCGCTAGCTATCAGGTTTTGAGCAATTTGGTTTGCATCAGCATTCAGATAATAAACAAAAGTTTGGCTCGGGCTAATGACGATCGCTTTCCAGCCCGGACTGCGATCGTTACTACAGGGTGGATTAGGTCCTTGATGAATATTGCGACAAGCCCCAAATTTTAAAGCTTTAACTTCAGTTATTTTGAGATTAGCGATCGGAGTCTTGGTCTCTCGGGAAACTTGTTGAATGAGTTTTTCTGCAAGCTTTTTAGGCAGTGCAGAATTGGGCATGACGATCGGCTGCTTTGCTGATGGAATCCCTTGGCTGTGAGCGGGGAGCATGACGCTGCCGATCGTCATGCTAGAGGATAGAAATAGCAAAAGTAATCCAAATTTTGACATAGAGACTTTTGAATAATTAGAAGTATTGTAATCTGAGTGTATATCAAGCATGATTGAAGGGGATAAAGGAACAAGTCTCGACTAGACCTAAGGTAACAACAACCCGATCGATCGGACTTCCGGTTACAGGATTTGATACAACATAAATTTTAATCAGACGATCGCGTCCCTTGAATAATCCACTCAGCGACAATTAAATTCGGAATCCAGGACAACCAAGCGACGATCGCATAGGACACACCAAACTCTAATCCAGCCATCATTCCCACCACTTGCCAAAGCCGAAGCATGACACCTGCATAGGTAAGCGCATAATTCCGAATCATCCATTCACGATGAAGTGCAATTCTTTTATTCCAAATGTGATGATATGCACAATACCCCGTCCAAAGCCAAAGCACCCCTAGAGACATGAACCCGAGTTTATTCGCCAATCCGCCATAGGCCAAGAATGATAGGTACAATTCACCAGCACCACCCATCAGGACACCCACTAAATAAACAGTTCCGAACCCACGATGCAGCTTCAGAAAGGGCTGAGATCTGAGTTTGGGTAGGAATAAAAAAGGGCCAATTAAATTCGCGACGATCGCAGGTTCACGATCTGTTCTCGGATATCCAAAAGGCTTCTGTTCAGACGATCGATGATACACGGCACATGTCTCTGAGGAGAAGATTGGCTGACCAAAGAGCGGATTAGTCGGATAGTAAAAACTCAGTAGAACACTATTTAAAAGCTCTCTATCATTGAATGGTGAAATTTTCAGAATGGTTTCTCGGCTTTCTGGCTGATTCTTTTTAATTTTGTATGCCAGTGACTTGAGCGATCGGTGATCGACTTCCACCTGCGTCGTAACAACCTCTAATTCCCAATCACGAGAAAGAATCGCAACATTCCAATGGTGGTCCCGAACCCCACACAAAGCTGCAATTTTAAACCCTTCACCAAAGTATCCTGCATAATGACCTTTCTCCTCACGTTTGGTCGATGCTCCGATATGAAGCAGCCAATCATAGCTAAATCCAACTTCTTGAGCCGTTAACGTTAGGACACCATCTGCCAATGTCCAAGAAAAGCGACTGTCCCACTGAGGCCATCGCACAGCATCATAGAAATTCTGAATAAAATCTCGAAGTGTTTTGAATTTACCCCAATGGACTGGGTAGTCATAGATTAGATTAATAGAAATTAGTTCGGTATCTTGGCTATTATTTGTCTTCACTTCCTGAAGAATTAGTTTTCCATCTTGCATGGCTAAAACCTGACCTATAGAACATCAAAAGTCACAATTGTTTTTATGATAACTGACGTAACAAAATTCCCCCATTTTGAATAAACTTCAGTAGAATTATGGTCTCGGGGGTATTAGTGAAAAAGCAGGGCGTTTTAAAATAATTTGTGGATATTACAAAAGTTCGATCGGTTTTTTTGTGCTCAATCGTTGGCGTTGGCGAAGCCTCTGCCCTATCAGATAGCCTCTCATTTGAGAATCGGTTGGCCTTGCTGATAGGAGGTATGAATAACTCAATCTGCAAATTTGAATCCCAGATTTCGCTAAGGTTGTAGAAACTTATCAATCAGCCGACATACCTTAATGCAGCAACGCCGATTTTTTAATGGTGTGAATGGGTTTAATTGAATTGATAGTGAAGGCAAAAGGGACCATTCTGATTTCGAGAGGCTATGCGATCGGACTATCGACTAGAAACATCGATATTTACTGGACAGGAACCTGCTGGGTTGATACAAAATGGCATACTGTATTTAACTTTGAAACGTCCTTCAGCACCTTGAGGAATGTTAAAGAAGATCTGCTCACTGCCCATCTTGGTGCTTTTTACAAATCGATCGCCTGCTGTATCGTAAATTTCAATGTCCACATCACCTAGGTTAAATAGGGTGCTTGCTTCAAGGACATAATTTCCTGAACTGAGGTTATGGGTTGCCCAAGCGAATTGTCCTGTGTAGAGAGATTTTAGCCACTCAGCTCTTGCTACTTTTGGCTGTACGGCTTCCAGACAGAAGAGCGCAAGGCAAGCTAGGGACACTTGAGTAGCTAGGGGTTTAAGTTTGATCGTGGTTGTTTTTGATGCGATCAACTAGATTAAACAATTTTCCGATCGAGTTCATCGATAAACTACGCGATCGGGTGTAGTTAATTTAATCAGTTAGAAGTTTTAAAATGGTAACGTTCAAAGAGCCGATCGTATTTTCCGATCGATTTTTTGCGGTTGGTCGATCGGGGTTCCCACGAATCCGCCCAGGAATGAATTCCGGGGCTAATAGCGAAAACCCGTTGAAACGGGTTAAAGAATTTATATTCATCTTCTCTTTAACCCTTTACGGGTTTGGGCTATTAGCCTCGGAATTCATTGCGAGGCGGACTATTGGAAAACCGATCGATCGCACATACATCAAATCATCCACGATCGATCGCACTCCCATTTAAAAACGATCGGTCGCACATTCGCAAAACCGACCGTAAATCCGATCGAAGCCAATCGGTAAACTCTACGCTGCTAACGAAGCAACCAATGCTCGTCTTTGTTTCCAACCAATCCGATCGAAGCCAATCGGTAAACCCCTCCCAAACGAGACCACGCCCAGAAAGCGTTCCAGAGCACAAAACTCCACAGGTCAAATTAGGTCAGTAAAAACACAGTAGCACAGCCCAAATACCCAAATCAAACCCCCGAAACCCTTACCTAGACTGCCATCTCCACAGGTCAACGAAAAAATGAGGGTTTCAGCGATCGGGAGAGCTGTGGAGGTCGCCCTCTCATATCCCGTACATTTTGCCCTGTTTCGCAACCTCGATCGCAATCTCCTGACGCAAGGCGATCGGCAACAGCACCTCCACATTAAAACCCCAAGCCCGCAACCGCATTAAAATATTCCGATCGCCCATGCGAAACTGAACGCGACAATATTGGTCATGGTCCGACAGCACCGCTAACCGTGATTGCAGAGCTTTCGCATCAGTCGCCGACCGTCCTACCCAATCCTGCACCTCCCGCAAAGACATCTTCGTAAACAACGCTGCCCGTTCAGTTGGTTCAATGTAGTTACTATAAAAATACCGATCGAACCGCAATACTAACCATTCCGCCGATCGATAAAACTCAAACCCCCAAACCTGCGCCATCTCATCATGAATATCATCCGGCATCGGCGGCATCGATCTCAATTCCAAAAACTCACAACTCAAACCCTTATTCGCCCAATTCAAAACCCTCAAATCCTGAATATGATCCAGGCGAAAATCATACCACTGCAACCCCGAACCACTCCGATACCCAAACCCAAACAAATAAGGTGCCCGCTGATAATAAAACACACAAACAGGATAAACAGCCCAATCAAAATACTGCTGATGTTCGCGGGCACTCTTGTACTTTAGGCCGATCGGCGGAGTCTCAGCCATTTCCCAGCAAGCCTTTAACTGCACCTGAAAATCACTCACTTGATCCAAGTAATTTCGAGCGACAATGTAATCCGTATGCAAATAGAATCGTTGAATACCCTGAATCGGTTGTGCCAACGAATCCACAAATTCATACAAATCAGTTTGAATGAACTCAGATGAACTGAGCGAAGACATTCCGGGCGCGATCGGTTCTAGAAGTATTGTTGGTAGTGTTTCTACTTTGATATATTGATTGTTATCCGTTGTTCCATCTGGTTTTACTTGAAAGGTTAAACAGCCTAAACCCACTAGCGATTTAAAATCAGCTTCTAAACTTTTTCCTGTAACACCAAACAACCGATCGCTCTTTTTAAACAACGTCTTCAACTCCACCTGCGTCACCTTAAAGGCATCACAAAAACTATTGCACCAAGTCAATCGATCGCAGCCCCGATCGCCTTCAAAAAGCCAGTTTTCCAATGTTGGGTGACAGTAGCAATTTACGTCATGATCAGTGGGACCACGATCGCGGGCAAATCTGTGAGATTCGCTGAAGAACAGAGTTTCCCAATGAGTGTGAGTGAAGTGACGATCGAGTTCTAGAAGTACCGAATCGTTGGATTCACCGTAGAGCGATCGGAGAATGACCCACAGACGAACGGATTTTGCGAGACTTTGTTTGAGAGAGTTGGGGACGAGTTGTTTGAGGAGGTGAACGGAAGGCGGGGCGGTGAATTCGGGCATGGTGAACAGGGATGCAGAATTTTAGTATTGTAGTCAAAAAGTGGAAGAGGTCTCTTCCAGGTTAGGGGATAGTAGATGAATCCAACGCAGACAGAACCGATCGTTTTTTGTTCTGGACCACCTCGGAATGAATTCCGAGGTTCATAGCGCAAACCCGTAAAGGGTTAAAGAGGAATATTGAAAACAACTCTTCAGTCCGTTTTAACGGACTTGGGCTAGTAGCCCAGGAATAAATTCCGGGGCGGATTCGGAGAAGGACGATCGATCCATAAAGGTTTACGTAACAATATCAACCTGAAAAATCACCATGCCTACAACTCTAGCGCCAATATTGGGCGATCGATTTGAAACCGCTCTCATCATGGCTCACCGTCTCCACCGATCGCAGGAACGCAAAGGTTCTCCAGTGCCCTACATCTCTCATCTGATAAGCGTTGCAGCATTAGTGCTTGAAGAAGGGGGAAATGAAGATGAAGCGATTGCGGCACTCTTGCATGATGCCATAGAAGATCAAGGAGGAGCCGGGACTCGGGATCTGCTGCGCGTCACGTTTGGCGATCGGGTTTGTGCAATTATTGACGGCTGTACAGAGTCGGATGTTCAGCCGAAACCCGCTTGGCGAGAGCGTAAAGAACAACATCTAGCTCAACTGGTCAATGCATCGCCCAGTGTATTGCGAGTGACGACCGCAGATAAATTACACAATATTCGATCGCTGTTGGCAGATTACGATCGCCTGGGTGATACGATTTGGTCACGATTTGGGGGAGGAAAAGTGGGGACGATTTGGTATTATCGAGCGATGGTTGAACAATTGCGATCGACTATGTATAGCGTTTCAGTTCAGGAGTTAGCAGGTTTAGTCGATCGATTAGAACAGCTTTAGATATTCAGGGTTATTTTCATGGCAAAGCCGATTTTTACGATTCGAGATATTGCAGATTTGCGATTGGTGAAGTTTGAGATTCCGGGTGGTGTCACCAGTCCGCTGGAGTTTGCGGAGGTGGTTCAGGAGATTAA
>JANMIS010000503.1:0-7417 GCA_031375925.1 Synechococcales cyanobacterium OTE_70_concoct_197_sub | reverse complement strand
ATTTAAAATCGAACATGACTTCACTCAGGGCTTCGATTTGTGCGAGGGAGAGTCGATCGAGTTTCGAGAGAAGAGAAGGCGAAAGCACTCCCATCTGTCTCGTCAGATACTGCACCGCCGTTAGTCGCCGCCCTCGGGCTTCACCTCGGGCTTCACCTCGGGCTTCACCTTGGACTTCACCCGCTTGAAAAATCTCTTGGTAAATTACAGATTCACGCATAATTCCCTCACTAAAGAGACGATGAACGATGTCTTTATCGTACTTCAATCCAGCCATAAGCTGCACGTAGCTTGAGACCTGACGCCGCTGGTCGGGTTCTGGCAGACTGCTGACTTGATGGGCAACTTGATTCAAAAGCCGTTCGAGACTTTCTGTTTGGGTCAAGGTGGCAAATGGTAATAGCACCGGATCGTTCAGAAATAACTCCGTCGGCTGCTCCCACATTTTTACGACGCTAAACTCGTGATATGTGGTGCCCGATCGAAAGAAGTTCTCAATCACGGTTTCATCAGTTGGCGGTGTTAAAACAACAACAACTTGAACGATCGGCAATCCATAAATCCGATGTAGCCTTGTCCAATATTCCAACATCCGAAAAGGAATGGGTGGTTTTGATTTCCAACGAGTCTGAAACTCCAAATGTAAAATGCAATCTCTCGCCTGAATAAATGTCACCGAATCGGCTCGGATCGGTTCAATTCCGAGTTCTGTCTTTAGCACCTTCGCAGGTCCCGATCGCTCTTCTCCGAGCAACCAAGCCTCAAACCGATCGGGATGCTCCTCGACCAACAGCTTACACAAGTTATCAAACGCCATACCCAACCTCCCCGTAAGGTGCGTTAAGCGAAGCAACGCACCAAAAGCCTAAAAACGCAGACCCACAGCCCCGCCCAAACCATCTAAAGATGCACCTGTCCCAAAATCATACAAAGCCGATCGTAATCATCCTTCAGTAGCAAGTTCAACGATCGCCCCGCCCTTACCAACCAATCCCTGTCACCCTTCCGGAGCCGATAGATCTCCCGCAAAGTCGCCGCCACCAAAGCCTCCACCGGAGCACCTGCCACCTGCAACAAAGTTCGTAAAAAATCCATCGACTCCGTAAACTCCAACACCTCATCGGTGCTGCAAAAATGAACCCCTTGATGAATTTGCGGCGGACGGGGCGGAAGATGCTGAAAAAAACGGTTATACGATTTTTTGTCAGGGAGTTCATAGCCCACGATCGCACTCCGAAACTCCGTCTTCAGCATCGCAAAAATCTGGGGCTGCTGTTCCCGCAACTCTTCAAGGGACATCCCCAAAGCTCTAGCCCGATGGACTGAATCGATCGGAGCCGTCGTCGCATGGTAAACCACCGCATAGATAGTATTGTCCGACTCCTCATCCTTCGATCGCACCCAAGACCCAAAGGGCGGCATTACCGGAAACCCCAAATCTTCTGGATCAATGCATTGCGCCAAAAACTCCGTCGTCGAAGTCTCGACCACCTCGGCAAAGTGAGGCGACGATCGCACAGCAGTTTCAAATCCCGGCAACGGCAAACGCATTTCTAAGCCTTAATTTTGATTTACTTACCCTTTTTCCCAACAGGCGCAAGCTCAACTGCCTCAAGCTCCGACATCCGAAACGTGACAAGCTTATCCCAGTTCCCCCCTTCAAACAGCACTGCAACCCGTCCATCAGTCACCCGTTGTACGAGACCTTGAAATTCATAATAGGTGTCATTGACATTCGTTACACGAACAGTAGCGCCGGGGAAAATCATAGGTTAAGCCTGATAATCTACAGGGTCCATTGTATCAGCCCAGATTGTCTACTGCCGATCGTAGTTTTTGAGAAAATCATTGAAATCTTACGTGAGCCGAAATCAGTGAGCGCAATGATTCGGTTAGGGAACGCTGACTGTCAATTGAATCTCAGGGTGGAAATGTACTATTTAATGTATTACTTAGCTGTTCCGAGTGTCTCCCATTATTCCCACTATAGGGTTCCCGTTCGGGGATCCCTCCTCATTCACTTTCGGTCTTGCGGTTTGCGTCTATGGAACAACGCGATAAAGTATATAAGTATCGTCCAAGGCGCTGCGGCGCTGCTATAGAGGCTGCTATGAGAACTCGATTTCAAAAACTTTTAAAACCGATCGTCAGTTCCCTCGTGGCGATCGCCCTCTTTGTTACATTGTGGGTTGCTCAGCCGACGCCCGCTGATGCTGCATCCTATGGTGGACGGATGGGCGGCGGAAGCTTCCGATCGGCTCCCCGTAGCTACAGCGCACCGCGAGGTGGCGGCATGAGCGGCGGCTACAACCGAGGCTACGGTGGCGGTATGGGTGGCGGCAACTTTTTCTTCTTTCCATCGCCTTGGATGTTTTTCGCGGGTGGTGGACTCGGGGGTGGGCTGTTTTCATTGATACTCTTTGTGGCGGTGGCGGGTGCTGCGGTACAGGCTTTCCAACGTTATCAAGGCGACGATGGCTCCCTAGACTTCGGGGTCAACAACAATCCCAAGGTCTCTGTTACTAAGCTCCAAGTCGGACTTCTCGCTGAAGCCAAGTCTCTTCAAGAAGACCTCAACCGCATTGCGCAGAAAGCTAACACAGGTTCTAGTGCAGGCCTCACTCAAGCGCTACAAGAGACCACTTTGTCGCTGCTGCGCCATCCCGAATATTGGGCCTATGCAGGGGGTGAAACTCAACAGTCTCCTCTGCTAGCAGCAGAGTCGGAATTCAATCGCATGATTCTGTCAGAGCGCAGTAAGTTCCTCGGAGAGTCGGTCTCTAATGTGTCTGGCCAGATCAAGCAAGCGTCCGAGGCCGCCTTGACGGTTTCGCCTTCTGGGGAATTGCTAGAGCAATCCAGCGAATACATTGTGGTCACGGTGTTAGTCGGTGCCCAAGGGAAAATTGACTTACCTGAGATCAATAATGCAAGCGACTTGCGACAGGCCTTGAGCACTCTCGGTGCAGTGTCTAGCGATCGGCTCTTGACCATGGAAGTGCTGTGGCAACCTGGAACTATCGATGGTGTGCTGACCAGTGATGACATGTTGGAATACTATCCAAAACTGAAATTGGTCTAAGAAGTCTTAGATTGAAGTTCATCAAACCCCTTGTGTTGTAATCGCAATACAAGGGGTTTGTTTTTGGTTTTTGACTGGAAATTAGGACGTAAAGATTAACGTGGGATACCAAGATTTTGGCGATTTATTGATATTTTTTAGGGGTTCCTTACAGAATTTGACGATCGTGAAAGCTGAATCTGGAAAATACTGTTAAGCCAAGCCCTTATCTATTGAGAATGACTGTACGTTAGGTTCCGCCGTCGAGTGTTTGTTCCCCTGTTTTTGATCAGATGAGTCACCACAATGAAAAAAAATCTTCAATCCAGAAGTTTATCGTGGCTAGTGTTGGCGACGATCGCCCTACCGCTCTCCCAGAGCCTAGTTCGGGCACAAGAAAAAATTGCGACACCCGCCAGTAGCCCAACAACCAGTAGCCCCACGCTGGCCATCCCCGACAACCTTCCTGCGGACACCAAAATTAAAATCGATGGTGATACCAGTATGAAGGGGATTAATGCACTCCTAAAGTCAAAACTTGAATCGAAGTTTTCCGGTGCTAAAGTCGAACTGGCCGAAAGCACCTCCGCAGGCGCGTTACAGGCCCTAGAAGAAGGCAAACTCGATGTCGCAGCGATCGGTCGGCCTCTCACCGAAGACGAAAAAGCCAAGGGATTGACTGAAGTTCCCATTGCCTTTAATAAAATTGGCATCTTCACCAGTGCAGACAACCCCTTTACAGGGAGTTTGACCAACGCGCAATTTGCCAAGATTTTTCGAAGTGAAATTACAAATTGGTCTCAAGTGGGCGGGCCTGATGCCCCGATCGTCTTAGTCGATCGGCCCGACAGCAGCGACACCCGCGTTTCCTTTTCCCGCTATCCCGTTTTTAAAGAAGCCGCTTTTGCTTCCGGCAGCACCGCTGTAAAACTTGATGCTGACACCAACGACGCTGTAGTCGCCAAGCTTGGAAAAACCGGAATCGGCTATGCCCTCGCAGAGCAAGTCATTGGAAAGCCTGACCTCAAAATCATTCCCCTCCACAAAGTTTTACCCGATGACAAGCGCTACTCCTTTTCCCAACCGCTAGCCTACGTCTATAAAACCATGACGCCTGCGGTGCAAGCCTTCCTGGGCTTAGCGCAGGATCCGGGCAATCTTCAAGAGATTGAAACCGCTCGAAAATCCGGTGTTTTAGGTTCCAGTGCACCTGTTGCCGCAGCAGCCCTAAAAGCCCCTGAAAAGCCCGCCGCATCGCCTGGTAGTGATTCTGCTATGGCTCCCACAGCCTCCTCCGCTGTGGCTCAAGCGCCCAGCGCGACGGCTGATGGAGCATCGGTTCCCGGCTTTAACTGGTGGCTACTCCCGCTGTTAGGTCTTCCGCTGTTAGGTGCGGCGGCATTTTTGCTGAAGCCTAAAGCGGTCCCGATCGCTGCCGCTACGCCCGCAGTGGGTACAGCAGCCCTCGCAGTCGGTGCGGGTGCCCTGAAAAGCCGTCTCATTGCCGTCCCTCGCGATTGCCGCAATGGTTACGCCTATTGGGATCTCGATGAAGCCCAAGCCCGAGAAATCCGATCGCAGGGTAACGGCAATCAGTTAGCCCTGCGATTGTATGACGTAACTGACGATGATCTAAAACGTCCCGATCGCAGTCAATTTACCCAGTTTGATCTCACCGATCGCGACACCGATTTGCACTTCCCAATTCCCCACGACGATCGGGACTACATGACTGAATTGGGCTATCTCAATTCTAAAAATGAATGGCTGCGCGTCGCGACCTCTGATGTCGTCCATTGTCCTTCCTGTGTAATTTTGCCTGTCGGTGAGGGAACAGTTCAGAGCACGGTTCAAAGCACAGAAGAACCGATCGCGACGGCCCAAAGCTTCAAAATGCCCAGCCTGCCCAATGTCAATCTGCCTGATTTAGGCGGAATTGCGGGTGGCGTGATCGCAGGTGGCGTAGCAGCGGCAGGCGTAGCAGCGGCAGGCGCAGCGGCGGTAGGCGTGATGAACAAAGGCGATCGGATGCCTGACGTTAATAAGCTCTCCGGTGTTTCGGAATCGGACATTATGCGAATTGCACCGAATCTGCCGGATATGAATCTGCCGGATACTAATCTGCCGGATACTAATCTGCCGGATGTTAAGAGCGATGGTTCGATCGGTCCCAAGGCTAGCCATATTATTTTAGTGTCCAGAGATAAACAGTCTGCCTATGCCTATTGGGAACTCAACGCTGAAGAACGCGATCGGGCGATTAATCAAGGCGGACAGCAGTTTGTGTTGCGTGTCAGCGATGCCCATGGGCAAGTCATTGATGGCCAAAACCAACACAGTTTCCGGCAGTATGACCTGAGCGCAGGCGACGATGATCATCATTTCCATCTTCCTGCCACCGATCGGGACTACATCGCAGAAGTGGGTTATCTAACCCGCGACCAACGATGGATTAGCCTCGCCCGATCGGCCCCTGTCTATTGCGGCGCAAACCAATCCACCTAAAAACTTAGCCCTAGCATCCAAACTCTAGGGCTAAATTCTCCATTCTTCATTCCCCGAGGCATCTCATGGGCTTATTTTTTGAACTGCTCAACAGCATTAACGATCCTAAACAGTCTGGCAGCATTGACCAACTCTCCGGAGTTCTTAACGCCGCTACCCAAGTCGCACAGCAAAACAATCTCGACCCCACCATGATGCAAACGGTTTTATCTGCCATGAGTGGACCCATGCGATCGGCCCTTCAAAACGGCGGTAATCCCATGGACATTCTAAGTAGTGTTATGAGTGGAAATCCCAGCGCGATCGGCAATCTATTTACCCCTCAACTTCAGCAGCAAATGGTCCAAACCGTTGCACAGAAAACAGGGATTAGTAGCAGCATTTTGCAAATGGCCATTCCACTTTTAATTCCAGTGGTGTTAAACGTCTTTAAGATGGGCGGCGGAAGCTCTCTCAATACCAACAGCTTGTTTAGCGCCTTCTTGCAAGGCGATCGGGCGGATCTGGGGCAAGTTATGAAATACGCCGATCGGTTTTTAAATCCAGCCTAAAACCCAGATCCGTAGGGGCACGGCAAGCCGTGCCCAAAACACCACGAAGAAAAATTCAACACTCCGATCCCAAAACGATCGCAAACCATGATACATTCCGAAAAAATTGGCGTTGCTCTAATTGGAACTGGATTTGGACAAAAAGTTCATCTCCCTGCTCTGAGATCAAATCCCCACCTCGAAGTCCGCGCCGTCTATCATCGAGACTCCGACAAGGCGACTGAAATAGCCCACCAACACAATATTCCTAAGGCTTGCAGTACGATCGACGAAATCCTATCATTGAGCGAGATTCACGCCGTCAGTATTTCCACACCGCCATTTCTTCACTACGACATGGCGATGACTGCACTAAACGCTGGAAAGCACATCTTTTTAGAAAAACCCACAACGCTGAACGCATCACAGGCGATCGAACTTGCCCATCTTGCAGAGACTCAAAACTTGATTGCTACAATGAACTTTGAGTTTCGATATATTCCCGCTTGGCAACGACTTTCTGAATTGCTCCAAGAACACTACGTCGGCAACATTCGCTACGCTAAAGTGGATTGGTTAGTCTCCAGTCGGGCGGATGCCAGTCGGGCTTGGAACTGGTACGCCCAGAAGCCTCTTGGTGGCGGGGCTTTGGGCGCGATCGGATCCCATGCCTTTGATTATATTATCTGGCTCATGGGCGACATCCAGCGGGTATCTGCCAGACTCAGCACATCCATTCATGAACGCCCCGACCCCAATGAAAACAATCAGCTCAAACCTGTCACCGCTGATGACACTTGCAATATTTTATTAGAACTAATGGGGCAAGTTCCGGTACAGGTTTGCCTCAGTTCTGTCGCAATGCAGGGCCGGGGGCACTTTGTCGAAATTTACGGCGATCGGGGCACTCTCATCCTCGGCAGCGACAACCAAAAAGATTACGTCCATGGATTCAAGCTGCTCGGGAGCCAAAACAATGAACCCCTTCAAGAATTAGCAATCCCCGATCGTCTGGCCTTCACCCAAATCTACGACGATGGACGCATTGCACCGATCGCCCGCGTCGTAGACCAATGGATCAGTAGCATTCAAACGGGACAGCCAAGTTCCCCATCGCTCCAAGACGGCATTGTCTCCCAAGTCATCATGGATGCCTGCCACTTGTCTAACGAAACTGACCGATGGGTGACGATCGATCGGTGATAATTAGAGAGTGAGGATCGAGCTTAATGAAACTCACTCAAAGACTTCTCTAGGTCCAATCGCTGTTCGGCATTGCGAAGGAAATATCCGCTCATCATCGCCGATGCCAAAAGCTGTC
>JANMIS010000399.1:0-4699 GCA_031375925.1 Synechococcales cyanobacterium OTE_70_concoct_197_sub | reverse complement strand
TTCCCAATAGGCCCGCAAGTCTTGCCCAAACTTATCTAAATTGCCGCCGTAGGTGTGCCAAGGTCGCAATCCCGCATCCCACAGTTGGCGGTTCATAGTGAGAGCATTGCCGTGACGGTGAATGGTCATGGCGGCACAGAGGGGAAATGGACGAGCGCCTTCAGCACCCATGCGGGCATTGGTGACGGCTCCAGAAACCACTGGGGATGCATCTAAGCGACCAAAGATAATGCCATCACGGGAATTCCCCCAACTCGCTTCCCGGCTGAGGGTGACGTTAAGACCATATTTGCGAAAAAAGCCTTTTTCCCAAGCGATCGCAAAGGGCGCACAGTCATTTACAGGCACATACCCGATCGTCAGATTAGGCTTTTCTAAGCTCGCTGGATCGACGATCGGTTCCACAGCTAAAGCCGTCGCAGACAATCCAACCGGATTACGAGTCGAATTTGGGCTGCAAGCAGAAAAGCCGATCGTCGCGGCAGTTGCCCCCGCCCCTTGCAAGAAGGTGCGCCTTGTCCAAGGATGATTCATGGGATTGTCCAAATACTGAAGTCTAGGCCGATCGACGGGTCACAAAGGTTTGTAATTGAGCGAGGGCATAGTCTAAAACCAACCCCGTCAAGCCAATCACAAACACAGCTAAAAATACCGCACTCACATTCAAACGACTCCACTCGTCCCACACAAAAAAGCCAATGCCAACGCCTCCAGTCAGCATTTCAACAGCCACAATCACAAGCCATGCAATGCCTAAACTAATGCGTAATCCGGTGAAGATGTAAGGCAAACTCGCGGGCAAAATGACCTTGACTAATTGCTTCCAGCGGGGCATCTCTAACACTTGAGCCACTTCCAAATAGTCTTTCGGAACATTGCTCACGCCCTCAGCCGTATTGATAATCGTGGGCCACAGGGAGGTAATGAAGATAACGAAAATAGCGGACGGCTCTGCTGTGTTGAAAATGGCTAGGGCGATCGGCAACCAGACCAAAGGAGAAACGGGCTTAAACACCTGAATAATCGGATTCAGGGCAAGTTGAGCATTGGGGGATAACCCAATCAAAACACCTGTGGGAATGGCCACTAGCGCCCCGAGCAAAAAGCCAATGCAAACGCGACGCAAACTCGCTAACAGCAGCCAGCCTACGCCTAGATCGCCCGGACCTCGGCGATAAAAGGGATGCAGAATAAAATCCTGATTTTTGACTAAGGCTTCCCAAGGCGTGGGCATCATTTCACTCCGAAACAAGGCAATCACCCACCAAAGAGCAATCACCCCAGCAAAGCCTGCGATCGGCAATAAACGCTTGGCAGTGAACAAGTTTTGGAACGATCGCACCAGTGAAACCTTCCTAATAAAAACAGGGTCCGTCAGGGCCATGAGCGACAACTTCCTGCTGTAAAGCCGATTACACCTCTGGAAGTTTAACAAAAATTCTGCTTCTACCAATCACCTCATCTTCTAATCGTAATGTCAAGGCACTTCAGTATCGCCCTGCTAAACCGTCTCCAACAAAACCACCGCATGAACTGCGATCGCTCCTTCAGCACCCACAGAATCTTGCTTCTCGTTGGTTGTAGCTTTGATCCCGATCGTTTCTGGATCCACACCCATGACTGTCGCAATTTTCTCTCGCATCGCAGGTAAATGCGGTTTCATCTTGGGGCGTTCGGCCAAAATCACCGAGTCTAAATTAACCAACTGCCAGCCTTTGCTTTTGACCAATTGGTAAACTTGATCAAGGAGTTTTAGGCTATCGGCTCCTTTCCAGCGATCGTCTGTCGGCGGAAAATAATGGCCAATATCCCCCAAGCTCAAGGCTCCGAGCAGTGCATCCATGATGGCATGGGTCAGAACATCGGCATCGCTATGGCCCAGCAATCCCTTAGCGTGATCAATCTTCACCCCACCCAAAATTAAATCGCGCCCTTCCACCAACGTATGCAAATCATAGCCATTCCCAATCCGCAACCCCGCCATACCCAAGCCTCATGATTAAAACGATCGGTCCTATTGTCGCAGATCGGGCTAGTCCTTACGGAGGTAAACTACGACTCCGCTCAGCCTTCGACGCGGGATTTACGTGGGCTGAGCGGAGCCGAAGCCCAAACACAACCCTAAATTTATCCTTCCTTAACCTAGTGACATTAAACTAAAGGAACTGAACTTATCGAAACGCCGATCTATGACCCTTAAACGCCGCGATTTTTTGTTGTTCATGGGTAGCGCGATCGCCACCACCGCCTGCCAAACTCTTCCAAAGCAAGGCTCCACACCCACAAGCCCCGTAACTCTTACCACCCCCTTCAACCCAAAACTGGTCGGCGTCGGCTTCCAACCCATCCAAGGACCGATCGCCCTTGAAACTTCTGGCTTTCCCCTCGCACAACAAGTCGCAAACTTGGCCCGCTACGAAGTCAAAGACGATTTAATTTTGCCCGAAGGCTACAGCTATCAAGTGATTGGCTCCTGGGGCGATCGGATCGGGAACTCCCGATTTGGGTACAACAATGACTATCTATCCTTTGTCGAAACCGCGCCCAACGAGGGGTTTCTCACCATTAATTTTGAATATGTCAGCGCCACAGCCTGGATTCAAAACTACGCCAAAGTAATCGGGACATCCTTACCGATCGCGCCGATTGAAAAAGCGCTCAAATCCAGTAAAGACGGCATTGACGCTTTTACTCTTGCTGAAAATAACCCCCTAAAACAGCAAATTAAAACCGTCTGCAAAGAAGCCCTCATCGATCAAGGTCTCGGCGTGATTAGCGTCAAACGGAAGGCTGACGGCACCTGGGAACGAACGAACTCTAAAAACGATCGGCGCATCACAGGCATCTCAGGTTTAGAAGATGGCAACTACCTCGCCTGCACCGGACCCGCAAAACAAGTGTTCCTGAAAAAATCTGGTCAAGGCTACCTCGACAAACTGAACGACAAAATCATCGGCACCTTTGGCAACTGCGCTGGAGGCACTACGCCCTGGGGCACCGTCCTTAGCGCCGAGGAAAACATTCAAAGCCAAGTCCCCGAGGCTGTCTACGCCGATGGAACCTCGTTCCCACCTAAAGCCATGACCGTCTCGATCGGCTCCGAAGAAGTCAGCGGCCAAGGCAACGTCTTCGGTCTCGCAGGCAACAAATACGGCTGGATTGTCGAAATAGATCCAGCAAATCCTAAGGACTACGGCACAAAGCACACCTGGCTTGGACGGTATCGCCACGAAGCAGTTGGAGTACGGGTTGTAAAAGATAAACCGATCGCCTTTTACTCGGGCTGCGATCGGCGAGGTGGCCACATTTACAAGTTTGTCAGCAAAGGCATTGTCACAAATCCTACGGACAAAGCCAATTCAAAACTGCTCCAAGACGGAATGCTCTACGCCGCCAAATTCAACGCCGACGGCACTGGAAAATGGATTGCACTTAGCCCTGAAACCGCAATTAATCCCGACTTGCCCAGTGAACATGTAGGCGGCATGATTCCGTTGCCATTGCGACCCGAAGGTGGATTTGCTCTCATTACAGATGACAAAACGATCGCCGACTACAAACAAAAATACAAAACCCTTGGCGATCTCTACCAAGGCGACAAAATCGAAAAACAAGGCGCAATCCTAATCGACGCCCACTACGCCGCCAATGCCGCTGGAGCCACCTGCACCGCCCGCCCCGAAGACACCGAAATCGCCCCCGACGGCTCCCTCTACATCGCCTTCACCTCCGGCAGCCCCAGCAAAACTGACGGCAGCCCCGATCGGCGCATCTTCAAGGGACCCAAGGGCGAAACCCCCTACGAATACGGCTTCATTACCCACTTAGTTGAGGATCAAAACGCCCCCGAAGCCATGACTTTCAAATGGTCCATGCTTTCCCTCGGCGGCGAAGCCACAGGTTTTTCCAACCCCGACAACCTGATGATCGACTCCCAACAAAACATCTGGGTCGTCTGCGACATGGCCTCCGACAAAACCAACAAACCACCGCGCAGCGTCAAAGAAATCGCCCCCAACCTGCCCGACCAGCGTGGCCTCTTTGGCAACAACAACATGTGGTGCATCCCAACCAAGGGCGACCAAGCAGGCAAAGCCCATCTGTTTGCTATTGGACCCATGGAAAGCGAACTCACCGGACCTGTGCTGACGAACGATGGCCGATCGCTTTTCCTCGCTGTGCAGCATCCCGGCGAAACCAACGGCACTCGCCAAAACATGAGCTTTGACACTCGTAGTTTTGAACTACAAGCCCCAGAAGGAAAAACAATGTCGCAACTCCGCCAAGTCCCGATCGGTTCCAACTTTCCTGATCTAAAACCCAACAGCCCCACCAAACCCTCTGTTGTCGTGATTACACGAAAAGATGGTAAGGGTATCGCAGGCTAGACACTAAAATAATTGCAGTTGTTTGGATATGAGGAATTGCAATGTTGGCGATCGGTGGAATTTCTACCCAAGTTCCGTTAGAGATTACGGTGTAAACCCTTGGCGTAACTGAAGCTGCCGATCGAGCCAAGACGCTCTAATTTTGCCACCGATCAAAGGTGCCAATCGACTCACCGCATGGCGCACCAATGGGTAATTGTGCATGAGTTCAGCTTGAGCCACTTCGGCTTGTTGAAGTCGCTGGATTTCGATGATTTCTGGTTCACGATCGGTTTGGATTTGAGCTAGTGCGTTGTCAATGGCAACAAAAT
>JANMIS010000398.1:0-4371 GCA_031375925.1 Synechococcales cyanobacterium OTE_70_concoct_197_sub | reverse complement strand
GCCGCAAAATCGGTGCGAGGATTGGATTTGTCGGTGTAAAGTTTGGAATACTCACTCGTTTCAAGACCTGTTCCCCATCGTATTTGATAGATCGGGTTGGGGGTCATGGGATCACCACGTTTCGCTTCGGCGCCGGTCGGTTCAATCTGAAAGCCGATGTCCTTTAGTGTCGCTATCGTTCGCCGATTGAAAGCCGAAGGAACCGTGCCGCCAGAGTGAAACTGAACGTTGTCCAAGCCGTAGTAGGCAGCAGCCAAGTTCCCCATCGCCGCGCTAAGAATACTGCGGCGCGAGTTCCCAGTGCATGTTGTCAGCACATGCAACGTGCGATTGGGAGTCGACTGCTCTGCAATCCAATCGGATAGTTGGTCTATCGATTTCAAGTGTTCGTCATCGATCATATCAAAGGACGTCGTCAAAAACGCCGCGTGATGACAAAGATCCGGGAGCAATTGCATACGCGATGCTGGAGTCGCTAACTCTAGTGCTTTCGCAATTTCAGCTTCTGAAAGGCGACTGTCATCACCGGCAAACTTTTGAAACGATTCATGTGCAATCAATCCGTTGAGTTCGTCCAAAGTCAAATCACGATCTTTCGCATACGATTTCGCCAAGACGTTCTTCAGGTGTTTATCTTGATTTGCAGCGGAGCAAGCATTTGTGCCAAACTCGTGCATGAACCATTGTGCCTTTGCAACCAATCCGACATCCCCCGAATGCGAATTGACTTGGAATCCAAGTAGGAACACAACTAAAGTAGATACCATGTAGTCCTCTCGAGTTTTTGTAGGCAAGGTGGAACACGGTGATAGTCAACAAAAATCATGCACATCAAATCAGGCCATCGTGAACCGGAAGGGTGTGTGGAATTGGCTTGCTGATCATTTCGATAGCCATTAGATTGTGAGGGAGTTCCCCTTGCAACCATATTGCCAAGAAAGTGTAGATTGGATTGCCGGTGCGACCTTGAGCCGTGGTCCCAAACTTTGTCGGAGGATTTGTCAAAATGTTCAAACTTACCCGAAGATACGTTCTCAAGAGTATCGCCGTTCTTCCATTGGCCACAATTGGTCTCACCGTTTTTGGAATTGAGCCTTACGGTCCCAAGAATGCTGAAATCACGATGGTTGTTACAGATCCACTTGCATTGCCGCTAGCGTGCAGTTGCGTTCAAGGCTTCGCGCAACGAAAGTACGAAAAACTGGCCGACTTTTTGCAATCAAAGCTTGGGAAGTCGGTTCGAGTTGTTTGGAGTGAATCTCTCGAGAAAGCCAAGAATGAACATGGATTGGGCAGCAAAACGATTCTAATCGGCAAGGACTCTGTCATTCGATTCGATTCGAAGAAGCTAAAAATGGAAGTGACCGCAATAGCCCAGTTAACCGATGTTGCCGGAAGTGTGAAGCAGAAAGGAATGTTTGTTGTTCGTCGTGACGATCCAGCAGCATCCCTACTCGATTTGGAAGGTTATCGAGTACTCTGGGGACCAGAAAAATGTACGGAAAAATCGGCGTCTCCCATGTCGAAACTTAAGGAGCTTGAGATCGAAACAGTAGGTGGCGAGGTATGCGAAACCTGTACTGTAGCGGCACGAAAGCTCATCGACGAGACGAATGCAACCAAAGTCGCTGGCATCATCAGCAGTTACGCGGAACGATTGCTGATCGGATGTGGAACGATCGAGAAGGGAACGCTGAAAATTGTCGGCGAGAGCGATGAAGTCCCGTTCATCAGCGTCTTTTTGTCCGGTCAGTTCACCATCGACGAAAAAAAGAAGGTGTTGGAAACCCTGGTAGCAGTACGCTCTTCGAAAGATCTATTGGTTTCGATGGAAAGCAAGGATGGCTTCGTCCCGTACTCTGAATCATCCCAAAAGTAGGACTGGACTTATGGTAGGGTTCTGGCGACCCTCATTCCCATCGAGTTGTATTGCACTAAAGGTGAAAAACTCGCTTTGTCACGGGTACGCATTCCTCGACTTGCGGCCGCAGTAAATCCTCGAACTGCCCGCTCAAACGAATTGCCAAGATCCACGCCATCATTGCACCATTCGATCGAGTTTCCGAGAACATCGAAAAGCCCAAAGTCGTTTGGGCGAAGAAAACCGACAGGCTTCGAGGAATAGATCTCGACGCCAGACTTCGGGTCGGTAAGTTGCCATCCCATTTTCTCACGGAACGACCTGTTGTTTTCTTTCACCCATTCGTATCGAACCATCGCATCCGTTTCGGACCCGAAGTGGAAATCCGTTGTTGTACCTGCGCGCGTTGCCAGCACCCATTCCGCATCAGTTGGTAGCCTGTACCCTAAGCCTTGCAATTGCTCCTCAGTCGCTACCCATGTTGCCAGAACATCGGTCTCAGTGGGATAAAACCGTGGCAATCCCTCTTGGTCCGAGAGCCAATTGCAATAGGCAGTTGCATGGGGCCAAGTCACCACGTTGGCTGGGCAGTCCGGCAGCGGAGAATACTCGGCATTGATGTATTTGTTCGGGTCGAACTCCAAAAACTGCTTTGCTGTAACCTCCGTAGTCGCAATCATGAAGTTTCTCATAACGCCGACTTCCGAAACTCCGTTTACTCGAACGAACGTTTGTCCGTGCGGAGCGCGCATCCAGTTTCGAGACGCTGTTGGACCGTTGCGACAGTTTTTCGCCGACTCCGCTGGTAATTTTGAAATCGCCTCAGACATTCCCCATTGAGAGAGAAGCCACTGTGCCGCGGAATGAATACCAGCATCATCATGATTGCGAAATAATTGTTCCACAAAAGCCTGTAACTCGCTAGAAATCGACACCCTTTTTGGGTCGTATTCCCCGAGTGCGAGCAAGAGGCTCATGATGATCCCGCTGTCTCTCTGATTTCTTAATTCGTCAGACAATCGCTGCATTGGAATACGCGATGGCACAATCAGCCGAATGAATTCGGTGCGACAAGTCTGGTTCGCAGATCGGCGCAGCAACTGTACGACTTCGCTTAGATCCTTGTTTTTGGAATGGGACCATACCAGAGATGCTGCTGTGGCGGCCTGGCGAGCGGAACGCGACTGCGTATTCTCGGAAAGCGTTGCGTCCATCGGAGTTCGTAATGCTTTCCATAACACCTCCTCCGCCAATTGATTTGGTAACGGTGCCAACATCGGCTTTTGCCAATCGGAAGCGTTCAAGTAGCACTGCGTAAGTTGATCTGGATCTGCTTTGAGATACCTTTCCAAGAGTGATATGGCAAAGCGTGTTTGGCTATTGTCGACTTCGACTCCTAAAAACTGTGACAACGGTTCCACCAAAACGACTGCTGCAGGACGCATGGAGTCAGCGATCAGGGAATACTGATCTGGATGGTCAACGCACGACTTCACCAACAGCTCTACGGTTCGATCTGACGATTGCTTCCATCGCTCCATTGAGGATGGGCTGATCGGCGGGTCAAGGATCGCTAACAGCTGCGAAGCTCGCATCTGTTTCTCTAATACATCAATGCTATCCGGACCGGAATGACTCAACCCGAGTATGTTCCAGCACTTCGGGGCTAGCTCTGCAGCGAAGGGCTTCAATGCTTGGGAGGCGATCGGCAAAAAATCGAACCGAGGATTCTCGATGGTCGTTTGAAACACTTCGTCTATCGGCTTGGAACTCCAGTGCAATTGTGCCAATTGGAGCGAAAGGCGTTCCATCGATTGCATCTCAGTGCCAGCCAGCTTGCGTTCTAGGGACGCTTGGACAACTGGACCGCTGCGGTTCAACTCCTCGATGATTTCGGGCGCTCGAGTTGCGTCGGCAGTGCTCAATTGCTCGATGAGAGACTCTATGCGGTTTTGCGAACGCACTTGGCTAGTCATCCTCGCCACTGCCACTACCACCAAGAATCCCAGCAGCAGCAACAAGCCAGAACGTTTGTCCGCCGCCCCCATCATTGTCTTTTCGTGCGGGTTCATGCTGCTTGATGGAATGCAGCATCGCATCTGCACCCATTCCCAAGTGCTCGGCAAAAATCGAGATTCGTTTCGTTGATTCCAAAGTCCAGCCTGTTCGCTCAGACGTTGCTGCAGTCGTCCTCGCCAGGATTGTCGCTGCTTTGCGGTAAGCCATTCGCGGATCGAGGGAACCAAAAAGTCGTGCGACAATTGATACGAGGTGTCTTCGGTATTTGACGCCGTCGCATCTGAACGCGTCCTTTATCAATTGCAGAGCAGTCAAAGTAGCGCACACTGTAAGTTTGTTTTCTGCAAAATCAATTCGACATTTGTTACTGCTTAAGTAGTCTTTTCCTAGCACATACACAAGGTCGTGACTAATGTTGTTCAAAACATAGAAACTGTAAGGCGTAATCAAACCGTTAATTTTCAAACTCAGTTCACATTTACCAGTTACAG
>JANMIS010000047.1:0-2184 GCA_031375925.1 Synechococcales cyanobacterium OTE_70_concoct_197_sub | reverse complement strand
ATTGAATGAACAGGGCTACATTTTGCCGGGATTAGGTGATGCGGGCGATCGGACCTTCGGAACCTAGCAGAATTCTAATTAAGAGGAGGATTGATCATGAGTCAGCAGGACAATTTTTCTAGCGGGTTTCTGTTGGGTGCTGTATTGGGCGGTGTCGTGGGCGGTGTGCTGGGATCAATTTTGGCGAATCGAATCGAAGTGGAGACCGAAGAACTTGAGGCATCTGGGGAAGCTAAGCCCAAAACGACGGCCAAACGATCGCTACGTGTGGCACCTTCAGAGACCTTTGAAGTATCGGCAGAGTCGGCCCGTAAGAGTCTAGAGGACAAAATAGCGCAGCTTAATGATGCGATCGATGATGTCCGAGATCAGCTAAGACGGGTGGATAACGGACCCATTCGATCGGAACTAGATCATCCCAGTTCGGGGGAGTCCTAGGCGCGATCCTTTGGAATCGTCCCCGAGTAGGGATATCCGGGGTTCAGGTAATGGAAAAGTTTTGCTTGAAGTATGGCAGACTAATAATCGTTGGGCAAAACGCTCTAATCTAGTTCATCCCAAGGAGATCACGCCATGAGTGCCAGTTTAAATCCCCTCACGATTATTTCTGCTTTTTTGGGTATTTACAGCACCCTTCTATTGATTCGTGTGCTGTTGACCTGGTTGCCCAGCATTAACTGGTACGATCAGCCATGGGAGACCTTGGCGCAGTTGACGGACCCTTACTTAAATATTTTCCGATCGATCATTCCTCCTTTGGGTGGCTTCGACATTTCTTCGATGTTGGCTATTTTTGCGCTCCAATTTGCTCAAAATTTGGTCCAATCTCAGGCCGGACTTTTTAGTTCTGGCATGTATTAATTACGACGACCTAATGGAGGTTTCATGGCGGAAAAACGCATAATTCTTTGGTATCGCAACGATTTGCGGATTCATGATCATGAACCTCTTGTCAAGGCCACTAAGTCCGGTGCAAAAATCATCCCTGTTTATTGCTTTGACGATCGTTACTTTGCGAAAACGCGATTTGGATTTGCGAAGACGGGGGCGTTTCGGGCACAGTTTTTGATGGAAGCCGTGGCAGATTTGAGGGCTTCATTGCGATCGTTAGGGAGTGATCTGGTGGTGCGATCGGGTCTTCCAGAGGTAGAAATCGCAAAATTAGCGCAAGAATTAGATGCCTCAGCCGTTTATTTCCACAAAGAAGTCACACAGGAAGAAATCACGGTTGAATCAGCGCTAGAAAAAGCATTAGGCCAGATTAATGTTTCTACCAAGACGTTTTGGGGTCAGACGCTGCACCATCCCGACGATTTGCCATTTTCGGTGAGTGAGTTACCCGAGCTATTTACAAGCTTTCGTAAGCAAGTTGAGCAATCTTGCAATGTCCGAACAATGCTGCCTTCACCCCAGCGCCTTGCTGCACTGCCCGAATCCGTTGATCCCGGTGACATTCCCACGTTAGACAAGTTTGGCCTGACTGCGCCTGAAGCGGATTCTCGCCAACAGATTAGACTGATCGGCGGGGAAACTGCGGGATTCGATCGGGTCAAGGATTACATTTGGCAGCGCGATCGGTTGCGGGTTTATAAAGAAACGCGCAATGGAATGCTAGATCCAAATGACTCTACGAAATTTTCACCGTGGCTAGCGATCGGATGTCTATCACCGCGATATTTGTACTGGCAGGTTGATGAGTACGAAGAAAAAAAGATTCGCAATGACTCGACCTATTGGCTGATTTTTGAACTGTTATGGCGCGACTACTTCCGTCATATCTGTGCAAAGCACGGCTCTAAAGTCTTTAAAATCGAAGGCTTACAAGGCGTTAAAATCCCTTGGAAACAAGACTGGCAGCGATTTGAATTGTGGTGTGAGGGGAAAACTGGATTTCCATTGGTGGATGCAAACATGCAGGAGCTGGCGGCGACGGGCTTTATGTCTAATCGCGGTCGGCAAAATGTGGCAAGTTTTCTCACAAAAAATCTGGGGATCGACTGGCGGATGGGGGCGGAGTATTTTGAGTCGTTGCTGATTGATTACGATGTCTGTAGCAATTGGGGCAATTGGAACTACACCGCAGGCGTCGGCAATGATGCGCGCGGGTTCCGATTTTTCAACATTACCAAACAGTCGAAAGATTACGATCCCCAAGGTGAATATGCTAAGCACTGGCTACCCGCG
>JANMIS010000299.1:0-4898 GCA_031375925.1 Synechococcales cyanobacterium OTE_70_concoct_197_sub | reverse complement strand
AACCTGTTTTTGAAGTTCTTCGAGAATATCTGAGCGAAGATGAAATTGCCCGGTGGGACCGCACTATTGTTTCCTTTTGCTTTGGAATAAAGCCAACAAATGGAGAAGAGTTTATGATTCGCTACCTACCCCGCAAAGATGAAGCTGCGGGAGCAGTGATGCTTCAGACAGAAATTGTTAAGGGCACCAAAATCTGGGTTATGCGGCGTGACCAAGATGAAATCATTGAAGGAACGAAAGTAGTTGCTCAATCACTCAATTCTCAATTGAATGGAAAAAACCCTAAATTCATCCTGCACTTTGATTGTTATGGACGTGGAAAATCGGTATTTACAGAACAGCAAAAGCAAAGACTACTCAAAGAACTTCAGCAGGATGTAGGACCGACTCTACCTTGGATAGGCGTTTATACTCATGGTGAGATATCTCCGATCGAACATAAAAATTCCTTTCACAATTACACCATTGTTCTAGCTGCGATTTACTAAAACGTTAGATTGATTATGCCTCAAATAACCTTATCCATATAGATGTTCTAGCTATGATCAAAATTAACCCAGAGAGGTCCCAAAGTGAATATAGATTATCTGAAGACAAGCCATCATGTGAACAAAACCTTCAGCAAGAAAATCAAGAACTTAAAGAACAAGTCAAAAGATTAGTTCGAGTAGAGCGATCGATGCTTGAGGTTCAAGAAAAATTGGATGAGCAAATTAATTTTTATCGACAGCTCAATGAAATTGCTAAGCGACTTAAATCAACGTTTGATGTTGAGGATATTTTAAAGACTGCAATAGAATTTATCCTATACGACTTAAATTTTGAACATTGCTTAATTTTGAGATACGAACCCCTCAATGAGACAGACGCTATCGAAGTTAAATCGCCCCAATTTCGATCTTTTGTATGGGGCGGCTATGAAGAAGAACAGCCAACTAATGTCACTTTATCAATGTCAGAGTGGGAAGATATCAATTTTTCTAATTATTGCGATGAAAATCAAGATTTTATGTTGAGTTTCTTGGATGCCCCCAACTCATCTGAATTGAGAAAACTTTTAAATATGGATGAATTTATTTTATGCTCTATCCAACTTGATCAAGACCATCCCTCATTTCTAATTGCAATTGGAAATGGTATCAATCGGCCAGATGTTTTTTCAAGAGTTACTGAAAAAGCAGATTATTTAGTTGTATTGTCAAACCTATTATCTCAACTTTCCGGTGCGATCGTTCAGGCATTACTCTATCAATCTACTCGCCAACAGTCAGAAAGGCTAAAAGCAACGCTTGAGCAGCTACGATCGACGCAAAGCCAACTCATTCAGACTGAAAAAATGTCATCACTGGGACAGCTTGTAGCAGGCATTGCCCATGAAATCAACAATCCTATAAACTTCATATCAGGTAATTCAACTCACGCAAAAACCTATGCAAGTAGTTTATTGAGAGTTGTTTCAGCCTATCAGGAGTTATATCCACAGTCAGATGCAGTAATTCAAGAATTGCTAGAAGAAATCGACTTCGATTTTTTGAAAGTTGATTTCCCAAAGGTTATTTCGTCCATACGGATGGGGTCCGATCGAATTAAAGAAATTGTCCTATCTTTAAGAAACTTTTCGCGTATGGATGAATCAGAATTTAAATGTGTCAATCTCCATGAAGGAATTGACAGTACATGGCTAATTTTACAACATCGTTTGAAAATTACAAGTGAACGGCCTGCGATCAGATTAATAAAGGAATACTCGGAATTGCCTTTAATTGAATGCGCGGCGGGGCTTGTGAATCAAGTTTTCATGAATCTTTTGAGCAATGCCATTGATGCCGTAGAGTCGGCCTACCAGCAGAACCTAATTCAGCAGCCAGAGATCACCATCAATACCTCCATTGAAAGAAATGGGGTTCTCATTCGTATTATTGATAATGGGACGGGAATCCCAGAGAACGTTCGGCATCGCTTGTTTGACCCATTTTTTACGACCAAACCCGTCGGTAAGGGCACAGGTTTGGGCTTATCCATCAGTTACCAAATCATCACCGAAAGGCATCAAGGGTATCTAGAGTGTCACTCTACATTCGGCGAAGGCAGTGAGTTTCGTGTTTGGTTACCTTTAAAACTGAATTCAACCTGAAACTAATTCCATGCAGGAATAGTTTTTAGGTAGTGTCACTACTCCTGATAGAATCTATATCAAAGTTTTTTATTTCTGTTTCCAATAAAAATAAGTTATGAACCAGCTTACCCTTAATTTATTTGCGATCGGCGTCTTCATGATGACCCTATCCGTACTGCTGGGACCATTGTTAAATATCCCCAGTGCATTTCCGGCTGTCGCTGTTGCCACAATATTAGTTTTTGGCACGTTTGACGTGGTGAGCTTTGAAGGCAAAGGCGGCAATCTTTTTCTAGATTGGGTGGCGGGATTTTCATCAGCGCATCGGGAGCGGGTCATTCGCCATGAAGCGGGTCATTTCTTGGTCGCGCAGCTATTGGGCATTACGGTCACTGATTACTCTGTTAGCGCTTGGGAGGCTATTCGGAAAGGCTTTTCAGGTCAGGGCGGAGTCCAGTTTGATACGTCGGCATTGGATGAAGAATTAGTTGCAGGGCGCATTTCAAGTCAATGGCTCGATCGGTTTTGTACGGTGTGGATGGCAGGGATTGCAGCAGAACAACTCGCTTATAAAACCGCAGAAGGTGGCGGAGACGATCGGACGAAGTTTCGCATGGTTCTGAGCAAAATCCCCGGCATCGATATGGTGCAAAAAGAACGATCAGCTTTGCTTCAAGCCAAAGCATTAATTGAAGATAATCAAGAGGCATTTGATCGATTGGTTGCGGCAATGACGGCTCGATCCTTGGTAGAGGATTGCGTCGGGGCGATCGGAGAATAGATTTTCTATCGGAGTTGGCAACCCATTTTTTGTAATAAGCGCGGCTCTGATAAAATAGCGAAGATGCTCACTTGGGAATTCGCTTTATGACAAGGATGACTCGTCAGTGGATGGTTTGGGCACTGAGTACAATTGTATGTTTAAGCCTGAGTTTGGTCTTGAGCGCTTGCTCATTGCCGCAGGTCAAAGCGGAAGACCGACTATTTCAAAATATCACCCTCGAATTACTCGGCGAAATCATTGTTCCAGAAACCACTCAAGTGAACAAAATGCCCGTGGGTGGTCTGTCTGGGATTACTTATAGTCCGAAAGACAACCTTTTCTATGCGGTTTCAGACGATCGCAGTGACAAAGCACCTGCCCGCTTTTATCAATTGAAATTAACACTAGACCCCACAGGCAAACCCCTAGGCACCGAGTTTACAGGCGTCACCACGCTCAAAGACCAATCGGGTCAGGTCTATGCAAAAGGCACGATCGACCCCGAAGGCATTGCCATCACACCCCAAGGAACGATTTGGATTTCCAGCGAAGGAGTGGCCGTAGATGACATTCCGCCCTTTGTTCAGGAGTATGAAATTAAGAGCGGTAAACTGCTGCGATCGTTGCGGATTCCTGATCATTACATTCCCCGCACCGACAACAAAGACAAGAAAAATCCTGAACGCCTCGGCATTCAAAACAATATGGGATTTGAATCCTTAACTCTGAGTGCGAATGCTGCACGTCTGGGTGCGACCGAACCTTACCGATTGTTCACCGCCGCAGAAAATGCCTTAGAGCAGGATAAGAATCTAGATATAGAGTCGATCGAAGGCGACCCCATTCGATTCATGCACTATTCATTACAAGATCGGCGCGTTGATCTTATTGCTGAATATATTTATCAACTAGAAGCCAGACTAATGGGAAATGATAAATTTGGCCTAGTGGAAATGTTATCGCTTGATGGCGCGGGGCGGTTCTTGAGCTTAGAGCGGAGCTTTGGGTTGATGGGGTTCAAGGTGCAGGTGTTTCAAACCGTTTTTGCGGGTTCAAAAGACACTTCAATGCTACCCAGTATTCAGGGACTTGCTACGGTTGTAAAGCCTGCCCAGAAGGAGCTAGTGGCAGATTTAAATAATCTAGATTTAGTGATTGATAACCTAGAAGGCATGACCCTAGGGCCGCACTTGCCAGATGGTTCACAAAGCCTGATTATGGTGAGTGATGATAATTTCAGCAAAATGCAAAAAACGCAAATTTTAGTGTTTCGCATTAAGGGATTGAAGGCTTAATTTCATGATTCATTCAACAGAACTCAAAACCCTGGTTTCCTGGATGGCCGCAGAGTTTAGCAACCAGGAACAAGCCTACGAAAACCCGCCGTTCTTCGCCCACATCCGGGTCTGTATGCGGCCTTTACCGATCGCATTTTTTGGCGGAGATCCTGGGTTATATCTAGAGCAAGCCTATGACTACGCTAAAGATCAACCCTATCGCATTCGGGTGCTGAGGTTTGTGATTAAAGATGGCAACATTGAAGTGCCTCACTATCGATTGAAAAATGAGGATGCGCTACGGGGTGCAGCTAGAGACCTCGACAAACTTGCAAAACTTCGCATTGAAGATCTAGACCTCATGTGTGGGTGCGGTATGGACGTAATCCGGACGGAGAAAGGGTTTAAAGGAACTGTTGAACCTGGAAAACAATGCATCGTCGATCGCAATGGCAAGCGAACCTATTTAGACAACGAGTTTGAAGTCTTGGACCAGGGTGCAACATTGATGAGTCTCGATCGCGGTCGAGATCCAGAAACAAATGAACGAATTTGGGGTTCGATCGCAGGACCCTTTCATTTTAAGCGAACTCAGAATTTTGCCTCTGAACTGGACTTTTAGAATTTGAAGGATATGATTTAAGCGTTTAAGCAAGTTGAGGTCGTTCCCATGTCTGATGAAATTTTGAGTTTTAAAGTCAAGCAATTGCGGACAATTCGAACGGTTCTATTAGCCTTACAC
>JANMIS010000293.1:0-6430 GCA_031375925.1 Synechococcales cyanobacterium OTE_70_concoct_197_sub | reverse complement strand
TCCCGTTTCAAGTGGACACACAGACACCAAAAAGCCGCTCTCGAAATGCTTGAAAGCGGCTCTGTGTGGGAATGGACGATACAAGATTCGAACTTGTGACCCCTTCCGTGTGAAGGAAGTGCGCTACCACTGTGCTAATCGTCCCAGCTAGATGATTTTTAAAGACTTCGTAATAGTAGCGAGTCTGATCGCCAATGTCTAGCGTTTTCTGAAAAAAGTTATGAATTCTCAAAAATGGTACAAGTGTATTGACAGAACAGCAGCATTCTTCTATCGTACTATTGTACTGCTTTGGGTCACAATAAATCGAGTTGGAGATTTGCTATTTGGATTATGGTGTCGACCGGGCAATCTCCAATCTTTTACTTAGAGAACTTTCCCCCTCTTATATCTCCAGGAGAACCTCCAATGACCGCTACCCCCACCAGACCGCCTCGCACCCAAAAGAATCCCACCAGCGCGAAAAAGGGCGCAGGAATTCCCGATTATCAGCCAGAAATTGTTGACCCAGCGGTGACCCGGACGATCGCCCTAGATGCGGGGAATTATGATTTGAAGTATTGGGATGGGGTAGGGCAGCCGCGCGCGATTCGATCGATTCGGTTTCAGGTGCCCCAAGGGCGAGATCCGGTGAAGTACTCGGAAGCATCGCCGCTAGTCCAGTTGCCCGATGGTAAGCGCTATCACTTTGGAAATCAAGCTTACAAATATCGTCGTCAGCAGCAGACAGTGGTAGAAAATAAAGTAGATCTGGCAAAGCTTCATCTCTACGCTTGTTTAGAGCCGATTCCTTATTATGGCGATCGGTGTGAATTTGCATTGAATTTGTATGTTTCGACGCCGACGCCTGCAAAGCACGGGGATGCCATTCGCAATCAATTGCTGGGTATTCATGAATTTATTCGCAATGATATTGAATATCAAATCAATGTAGAGCAAGTCACGATCGATCGTGAGGGCTTAGGTTCCTATCGTCATGCCCAGCGGTTGGGGCTATTAGCCGATCGAGGTTACACCATTGTGATTGATATTGGCGGTGGGACTTGGTTGAGCAGATTGATTGATCAAAGTGGCGAAGTGATTGACGAGAATGTCATGGATCGGGGTGGAGCCTATGAATTAGCCACAGCGATTAGCTTCGATCGGCGCTTGACAAATGCGATCGGGACGACGGCTGACCCCGGACTGATTATGGATGGATTTCAGCAGGAGCATTTCTATGGAGATACGGGACATGGCTGGGGAGAATGGTTAGAGGAATATCTGGACCCTTGGTATAAGGGAATTTTCCGGACGGTAAAGTCGCAGTATACGCCGTTTATGTCCCGGGTAACTCGATTTTTAATCACGGGGGGAAGTTCCCATTTAATTCACGATCGCCTTCAGGGATTTAATCTCTTTGCGGTGATGCCAGAACCACAGTTTGCCAATGTGTACGGCCTGTTTCCGGGGGAAATGCAGTTAGTGCTGCCGGGAGAGATTGAATTTTAGAATTTTAGAATTTAGGAGAACTGAAAATGTTAGTGCAATTGAGAGAGCGAAAGGTTCTACGACGGAAGTTCGATCGGGGTTTAGAACGATCGGTAGATTCTAAAGTTAATCAACCGATTGCGTCCAATCCTGTTCAAATGGGATTAAGCGAAGATGTGATGATGATGGCGCAGGCGATTGCTATGGAATGGGGATTAAAAACGCCAAGGGATGCGGTGGAGGCTGTGTTTAGAAAGTATGCCAACGAGTATATGTATGGGCGGCAGAATTCTGGAAAGGTGAGTGATTTTGGGAGTTCGGTTTTTCCGATCGAACTGCCCAATATGAACAGTGCTGCACAGCATGAAGTGCAGTGTGAGGCAATGAATGAATTAGATGGATTGTTGGGGCTGTAGAGTCTACGCTTAGAAATAGTAAACCCCCGATTTGTTAAATCAAATCAAGGGTTTTAATTTAACCCTGGCGGACCGATCGGAACATCCCAAAGCGGCACAGTCCCTGACCAAACGCAATGCGCATCAAAATTAACGTCGGTACTTCTCTCAACGACTTAACAAAACCAGGCACCCCAAACTTAACTAACCCCGCCGGACGCACAATTCCCTGCCAAATCGAATCTAACCAAGATGGCAGCGTTTCCCTTGTCCAGTCCGCCGTCGTCACGGATTGAGTCTGGGCTAATCCCGTCGCCTCGATCAACTCCGCAAAGCCCTCAATGCTGGCAAACTCTGGATGCGCCCATTGATCCAAAAGCTGCTTCATCACCCAGCGCTCCCACAGCACCAAGGGCTTTACCCGAGCATCACGCTGGTTCCAGTCCGCCACCACAAGAATGCCCCCGGGCTTCAACACCCGCATCAGCTCTTTTGCGAACCCTGCCTTATCTGGCATGTGCGGACCCGCCTCAATGCACCACACCACATCAAAACTGCCATCCGCAAAGGACAAATTCATCGCATCATCGCGCTGAAACCTCGCGCTCACACCCTCTGGCGTCAGTTCCGTCGCTCGCTGCACCTGACCCGGACTAATCGTAATTCCCGTCACCTGAAACTCGTAATCCTTCGCCAAAATACGACTGCTTCCGCCAATCCCGCAGCCCACATCTAGTAGAGTCGTACCCTTAGGAAGCCGATCGAGACCACCCCACTTCACCATTTCATGGACAAAATCGGCCTTCGCCGCAAGAAAATCCTTACGCTTTGGCGGCGCACCATAATGGCCCAAATGAATATGCTCTCCCCAATAAAACTCCAGAATGCCGTCTTCAGTCCATTCATCGTAGGCCGTTGCGACCGACTCTCCTGATTGGTAGCGGCGTGGGCTGAGCAGGTAAAGGGCAGTCAGACCCCCAAGGCCTAATAGGATTAACCAGGTGATGTTCATCATGATTCTTAACAGTACTTAATACATATTAGTTCATGGGGAGCGTAAACCAAATGGTCAGTCCTTCGCCGGGGGAACTTTCTGCATTGATTTCACCACCATGCTCTTGGATGATCTGACGACACAAGAATAATCCTAGTCCCAGACCGACCGATCGCTGCGCCCTTGCCCCACCTCGGGCATAGCGTTCAAAAAGCCGATGACATTCTTCCATCGGCATGCCCATCCCATTATCGCGAATGGTGCAATAGAGCAGATTTTCGCGTTGAGTGGCCGTCAGCGTAATTTCGATGCCGGGGCGATTGTGCTTGCAGGCATTGGAGATGATGTTTTCGTAGATGCGGCGGATTTGGAGAGGATCGATCGGAACTAGAGGCAAATCTGGGCTACAGATGACGTTGATACTGGCGCACTGATCTTGGAGCCAGCTTTCCAGGTCTGTCGCAATCTGCCGCATATACTGACCAAAATCTACGGGTTCTGTGGCGATCGGGATACCGTGAATTTCACTGAAGTGCGCTTCGACTAGGGTTTCGAGTAACTTAAGCTGTCGTTCGCTACCTTGGACAAGACTATCTAATAGTTCTCGCGTTAGGCAGACGGAAAGCGGTTGATTGGTCGAATCTGATGGAATTTTATTTTGGAGTCGTCGCAGGATCATTAGCATTCCTGCGACGGGTGTGCGCAGATCATGGGAGACCACATGCAGAAAGTCATCTTTGAGTTGACTGAGGATTTGCAGCTCTTTGACGGTGGCTTGAAGTTGGAGCGTTCGTTCGTGGACGGTATGTTCGAGGCTTTGGTTGATTCGTTTGAGTTCGGCGTTGAGGGCTTGGACTTCTTTGGTTTTTAGCTTGAGGGCACGATCGGCCTCATAGGATTGGAGCGCTTTTTTAGTGGTAAGCGTCAAGTCTTCCGATCGCCAAGGCTTGGCCATGAAACGATAGAGTTTTGCATGTTCAATCGATCGGGCCACTGCATCAATATCCACTTGGCCGCTCAGCATAATATTGATGGCATTAGGCACTCTGGTATGGACATGCTTAAGCAGTTCATCGCCTTTCATTCCGGGCATGATGTAATCCACAATGACCACCGCAATTTCATAGCCGCCCTCTAAAAGCTCAGTCAGAAGCGATAGCGTCTCTTGGCCGCTTTCAGCAGTTTCCACCCAATACGATGGCCCAAGCGATCGTCTCAGATCGATTTTGAGACTACTGAGAACATTGGGTTCGTCATCAACACAAAGAATGACAATTTTTTCCATTGTAATTTATAACAGGAAAAGTCATTTAATCAGCAATGGTTCAATCTTAGTTTCTCTTGGGCGGTCCAAACCAGAAGATTGTGGAAAACTTGTGAAAGTGGGTAACAGAAAGCAATAAGTTTTATGGTGAGTTTTATTTTGTTAGAGTCCGATCGCCGGGACAAAGTTGCGCAATACAGGCAGGTTTTAGGTCAGCGATCCGGTTTTTGAAGGCGGGGATGTCGTTGGGGGCAAGAGTCGGGAGCATCAAGACATAGCTCCGACGACGATCGGTAAGTATCGGTAAGTTCAGTGCGTTCGGGTTTGCCGAGTCCGTAGCGATCGACGGTTTCCTGGGCAAATTGGCAGGTGATGTAAAAGGCGAGGATCAGTACAAGGGTGATGGCTTGCATGGAAAAGCTCCTGACGAGTGATGCTTAACCTATCGGCCCCTTGGGTGATTCATTATGCAAAGAAAGGATAAATGGCATTGCTGAATTAAGCTTTAAGCAGCCTATCAACGCAGCTCACCAAATCCAGACGACCTAGCTATCATAGAAACCAGAATCCTTCAACTACCAGCCAAACCACGATCGCCATGCAATACCGCCGCTTCGGACGAACTAATTTACAAATGCCCGTTTTTTCCTGTGGTGGAATGCGCTACCAACATTCTTGGAGCGACCTCCACGAAAAAGACATCCCCGAAGCTAATCAAAAAAATCTCGAAGCCACGATCCGTCGCTCCCTAGAGCTAGGCATCAACCACATCGAAACCGCCCGAGCCTACGGGACCTCCGAAATCCAACTCGGCAAAATTCTTCCCACCATTCCCCGCGACGAGATCATCGTCCAAACCAAAGTCGTCGTTATGGAAGATCCTAAAAAGTTCCTCGACACTTTCAACCGATCGTTAAAACTCCTCAATCTCGACTACATCGACCTCCTAGGCATCCACGGCATCAACCTCAACAGCCACATCGACACCTGCCTCGCCCCCGGCGGCATCCTCGACATCGCCCACCAGCTCCAACGGGAAGGCAAACTGCGTCACATTGGGTTTTCAACCCATGGACCCACTGAAGTCATTGTCAAAGCGATCGAAACCAACCAGTTCGATTACGTTAACCTCCATTGGTATTACATTAACCAGACCAACTGGGCTGCGATCGAAGCCGCCACACAGCACGATATGGGAGTCTTCATCATCAGCCCCAGCGACAAGGGCGGCAAACTCTACGCTCCACCCGAAAAACTCACCAAACTCTGCGCGCCCCTCAGCCCCATGGTCTTCAACGACCTCTTCTGCCTCAGCCATCCTCAAGTTCATACCCTAAGCCTCGGCGCAGCCGCCCCCAGCGACTTCGACGAACATATCAAAACGTTGGATTTGATCCAAAACGCCGATGAAATTCTAAAACCCATCTTGCAACGCCTCGACCAAGCGGGCATCGAAGCCATGGGTGAAAACTATTGGCGAAACTGGCATAAAGGTCTACCCAGAAATGAAGACACCCCCGATCGGCTCAACATCCCCATGATTCTCTGGCTTCGCAACCTCGTCCTTGCCTATGACATGACCGACTACGCCAAAGGTCGTTACAACCTACTCGGCAACGCCAGCCACTGGTTCCCCGGTAGCCGCGCCGAAGACTCGACCAACTTCGACTCGATCCGCCCACTTCTCACCCACAGCCCCTTCGCGCAAGACATTCCAAAATTTCTCGCCGAAGCCCATGAATTGTTATCAGGTGAAACGGTTCAAAGGCTCAGTCAAAATGATTAACTCGATCGGAGTAATCAAAAAATATAATGCTACAATAAGAAAAGATACGGATTGTATACCGTGTAACTACTTACGATCGAAATGAGTGCTGCTGGGAAGTAGGAAAAAATTGAAGGTTTTCAAGATTTTTTGTGCCAAAATCCAGTTTGCCTCGTATCCTTAAGCAGACTGTCGCTCGAAGGGCGCTCCTCAAAAACCACACAAAACCCCAACTAATCAACTTAAAGGGCTTACAAATCATGAAAAAGAATCTTTTGGGTCTTGCAGCAGGTTGCATTGCAGCGCTCTCCCTCACCGCTTGTGGCGAAACCCCAGCACCTGAAGCACCTCCTGCTAAGCCTGCTGTTGAAGCCGTCAAGCAAAAAGCAGGCGCTGCTGCTGACAAGGCGAAGACTGCTGCTGACAAAGCAACTGATGCAGCGGGCAAAGCGGGCGATGCCACTAAGAAAGCAGGTGAAGCTGCTAAAGGCATGGGCGGCGAAGCTGGCAAGAAAGCTGGCGAAGCAATGGACAAAGCAGGC
>JANMIS010000288.1:0-1272 GCA_031375925.1 Synechococcales cyanobacterium OTE_70_concoct_197_sub | reverse complement strand
TTCAGCTCGCTCGAAAACAACTCTGGCAAACCATAGGGTGTTTGGCCCAAACGACCTGCGTCCGGGTGCCTTTCGCCGTACCACTTTTCGTACAGAGCAGGAGTACTCAATCGATAATCGGCGGATAGGTCGATAACGCGACACCCCGCGTCCAACAGTTGCATTACATGGTGTGCCGACGCTCCGTGTGGCAAACACGAAAAGGCAACGTCGCACCGCTCCGCAATTTGCGAGGGAGTCAAATCCTCTACGGGCAGCCGCAGCCGACGGATAAGACTCGGGTGCATGTCGGCGATCATACTACCGTCCGCTTGCCTGCTTGTAGCAGCGGTTACCTGTACCTGCGGATGACCGATAAGCCACTCGATCGCTTCGATCGCCGTGTAACCTGACGCGCCAATGATGCCAACCCGTATCATGTCAATCTCTTTCCATGAGAACAAACTGAAATTCGATGTGTACTACACACCCTGAGACTTCCGATTCTACGCAAAATGCGAACGCTGGCTACACGATCCAAGGTTCTTGAACCTGATGTGCCAAAATCTCCCTCACCATGGCTCGCATTTGCCCAAGCACCATGGCAGTAGCCCCCCAAACGAAGTGATTTCCTATCCAAAATCCAGGAGCATCGAATTGCACCGTCCCACGTTTCAATGTTCCAACGCTTGACGCTGTGTCCGCGATCAAATCTCGAAGAGGCAAAAAAATCAATTCGGCAACTTCATCGGGATTTGGCCGAAAGGAAGGTCGTATGGAGCTTGCAGCTACCATGGGAGTGACCATATGCTTACTTGCAAAAACATACAACGGCGTCAACTCGCCAATCGGCTCCATAAACTCCGTCGTACAACCGAGTTCCTCTCCAAACTCTCGACATGCCGTTCGCCAAATAGTTTCCCCCGTATCGCAACGCCCACCTGGCAAAGAGACTTGACCGCCATGGTCCGCCATCTGGGTAGGTCTGAGTGTTAATGGGATCGTCCATTCTGACCCCGACAATGGAATCAAGCAAATTAAGACAGCCGCCGGATGAGAGTACCTGGGAGCCGGTCCACGATGGCGACCATAGGCATATTGCGGGGCGAGTTCGCGATGGGCCAGGCACAGCCGCTTTTTACTGTCCCATTTTGCCATATGTCGCCGGAGCAATTCCGGGAGGTTGGACAGGTTTCCCGACTCATTCATTGGTGGTCCATCGAAGTGCGGGCATGGCAAATGGTGTATTCACTTTTGACGAAAATAACATGGGAACGTACATTGCCCCCTTTC
>JANMIS010000244.1:0-1064 GCA_031375925.1 Synechococcales cyanobacterium OTE_70_concoct_197_sub | reverse complement strand
AGCCGTTCCATGCGACAGCGAATCCATTCACGGCGATGTTCAAAGTTTTTACCGGAGACGGCATCGACTCCGGCCAAGTAAGCGCGACGAATACAACGCTGG
Source organism: Synechococcales cyanobacterium OTE_70_concoct_197_sub (assembly GCA_031375925.1). Lineage (GTDB taxonomy): Bacteria > Cyanobacteriota > Cyanobacteriia > Leptolyngbyales > Leptolyngbyaceae > JAAFJU01. Next base: position 962 of record JANMIS010000244.1, on the reverse strand, counting down.
ACCAAATGGACGATGCAGACAGAACTCGGATCAAACTGTTCAGCACGAGGCGCTCGAGGCATACCGATTCTCCTTTTCAGAGAAGGGTATCAACCCGCCCGCTCCAAGTCAATAGGTGCCAGGCACCTATTGAAAGAACTGGGCTGGGACCTATGCCTGCATACGATACGCCATCTGGAAAGAACCAATCGCTCTTAGCCGCGCCGATGGCTTGGCGTTAAACGAGAAACGTGTTATGGTTGGGGCGATTACTCTCGGGTTAACCATCTTGTTCGAATTGGACCGGCGTCGCTTTGGGATGTTTCCATGATCATCGCGGACTGGAGTGGCATGTGTTCGAATAGCTCCGAGGATAGTTGGGCTCCGAGGATCGCGAGGGCTGTCGCTCCGGCGTCCGCATCGACCGTGGTCGCTGCCATCGCCGTGACGCTTTGTCGGCGCTCAATCGGTGCACCCGACTCCGGTTCGATGAAGTGACTGTACCTGCGTCCGTCCACCTCAATGTACTGGTTCAAATCGCCGGATGTTGTGACCGCGCAGTTGTTCACTCGCATCATCGTAAGCGGCGGCGATTGTTTGCCCAGGCCAGCGATCATGATGCGCCAGCCTTCCGAACCCGGGGGCGCTTCTCCAACTCGAATGTCTCCTCCTGCGTTAATCAAAATGGAGCGAGCCCCCGCTGCTGTCATTTTCTCAAACGCTGCGTCCACTATGTACCCAACCGCTAGGCCCGATAAGTCGAGTACCATGCCGGACTTCGACAACGATACGCCGGTCACTTGATCGCCTTGATCGTTGGTGGACAACTGGAGCGAGACCGAACTCCAGCCGCATCGCGATTTGGCTACCGCGATTTCGCTAATTGATGGCAAACGCTTTTGCTTGCGGCGGGTTCGCCAGACCTGAGTTATCGGGCCAACGGTGATATCAAACTTGCCATCGCTCAGCTGGTGCCAGCGACG
>JANMIS010000238.1:0-1331 GCA_031375925.1 Synechococcales cyanobacterium OTE_70_concoct_197_sub | reverse complement strand
TGGTCATCTAGTCTTTACGTTCGATATTCCACGTTTGTGCGGAAGAGGCCCTCGCACAAGAGTACGACACTTATGGCTGCTCCACTTAAGTCCTGACCCGATTCGCGCTTCCCCCTCGCGAGAGCCACTTCCACACAAATTCAGAATCTCTCCGGGGAGAGAGAATCTCGACAGCCAAAGTATTACAGCGCAAAGCACGATAGGAAAGGGGCTTTTGAAATAATTAATGACTCGGTTGTGCCGAGTAAAGCCGCGCAAGGTGTTAAGAAAGGGGCAAAGCACAGTAGGTCCGGATAAAGTTTAACGTCGCATTCGTGATAACTAATACTTCTATTTCCGTTTTCGATTTAGTCTATAATCGCCCATCGCGGGCAATTAAACAGCCTCTGTGTTCCCAATCAGATTTTTCGAAAATCCAGTCCTTTCCAAATCACTATGCGACCTAGCGAATCCACCAGCCTTTATTTTCATCAAGCGGCAGATCAACTCGAAACACCGCATTGGCTCCGCAAGTTACTCATTACCCCGAAACGAGAGGTGACCGTCCAAGTTGCGTTTGAGAGGGATAATGGGGACGTTGAAACGGTTCTCGGCTACCGAGTTCAACACGACAACTCCCGCGGACCGATGAAGGGGGGGCTTCGCTACCACCCCGCCGTAGATCTCGACGAGGTGCGTGCGTTGGCTTCGCTAATGACTTGGAAAACGGCGGTTGTCGATTTGCCATACGGTGGAGCAAAGGGTGGAATCGGTATCGACCCGAAAACTCTCACCAAAAAAGAACTCGAGCGCATGACACGTGCGTTTGTGGACCAGATTCACGAAATCGTCGGTCCGGACAGCGATATCCCTGCGCCCGACATGGGAACGAACCACGAAGTCATGTCCTGGTTTCGAAACCAATGGGAAAAGTACCACGGCTTCAACCCTGCCGTCATCACTGGCAAACCTGTCGAGGAATACGGCGCCAAGGGACGTGAGGAAGCGACCGGTCGAGGGGTCGGTATCCTAGCTGTGAAACTCCTCAAGCGAATCAATGTTCGACCAGATCAGTGCCGTACCGCAATCCAAGGGTTCGGAAACGTGGGCTCGCACGCTTCGAAATTTCTCTTTGAGTCTGCCTTTCCCGTGATTGCGGTCAACGATGTTAGCGGCACTTACTTTAACCCAAAGGGCCTCAACATCCCGGAGTTGTTTACCTATTCGATCAAGAACAACAATCGCCTTGCTGGATACGCAGGTGCTGAACGGCTACCAACCGAAGCGCTGCTCGAACTGGATTGCGACTTGCTCATTCCTGCGGCCCTCGGCGATGTGATCACGAAAAATAA
>JANMIS010000231.1:0-4157 GCA_031375925.1 Synechococcales cyanobacterium OTE_70_concoct_197_sub | reverse complement strand
TTCCCGTTTGTAATGCCGATGAAAAAGTCGATCACGGAAACGGGAGTGCTTCGCATTTTGGGAGACGTTTCCCCGTTACCCATGCCGCCCGAAGTCACTGTGTCAACGAGGCGTTCTTGCCCACGCTGTTTCAAGATCATTTCAATCAATGCAAATGTTTGCGAACATTGCATTTGTTACGTGGGCGACCTGCCCAATTTCTTGCGGCAATCGATTGCCGAAGGCAAGAGCATTAACGGACGCTAGCCGACGAAGAGTTGTCACGTCTACTTATCGAATAGCTGCTTTGAGTTTCGGCCCATTCGCTCGAACAGGCCGACTGCATCTTTGAATGAAAGCTCCGTTGCATGAACTCGTTCGGCTGGAACCAATGCTACCGAGCCAATCCAGGTATCGGGCGCACCTGGAAAGTAAACGACTACCATTCCATTTGCAAGTCGGTCGGATTCGAACGCAAGACGAGAGCCTTCACTCGTCGATACGAGAATCGATTTGAGCGATGGCACCTCCTGACACTGTTGCAAATTGCTGGCAAGTAGATCTCGATAAATTGCGTACTTAGGAAACACCGTCATGACTTGCTTTTCCAAAGTCGTGGAAAACTGCCTGCCCAATGCTCGGGTCGCAATGATGCCACCGACGAAACACAGCAGCACGAGGATGGCTACTGCCAAGCTGAACAGCAAAGCCACTCCGCCGGGCGAATTCACAGGCACCCAATCGTGGAGCGGCTTTGCGATCGCTTGAACAATGGAGTAAATCTGAGCAAGCATGAAGGCGACAACCGCCAATGGGAGTAGAAAGAAAACTCCGCCAATAGCCGTCGCCCAAAAGAACCCTACTTGCTTTTTAATCTTGTCCTGCATGGTATGCCGCGTTGGTTTAGCCGATGAATTAGGGGATGTTTTTCGGGAGAAGTCGTGCGACTCCTATTTGGTTTCGGTATCATACTTGCAGATTGTTTATCTAATGCATACCGGAGGAAATAAGAATGGCCCACTCTTGGTTTCTAGAACGATTAAGCAAATTTCCTCTTTTGTTTTTTGCAATTCTGATTTCCGGAAGTCACGGTTTGTTAGGACAGCAAGGAGATTCGTCCAAAGGGCTTCGCGTACGTGGGGCAATCGTTTTACCAGACCAGAAGCCAGCAGTTGGATCGAAAGTATATTTACTCAAAGTAAACGGTGGTGCATATACGCTTCCAACGCGACCAGCAGTAAGCGAGACAGATAGCTCTGGAAACTATGCTTTTTACGACGTGAAACCAGGTACCTATCGAATCTGGGCTGAAACGACTGAGCTCACAACACTTGAGAACAAACTGGAGGGCAAGAGTGTCAAGGTCGAAGCTGATAAATCCGAGAGTGTTGTTGATTTGTCCCTGCACGAGGGATGTCGATACAACGTTAAAGTGATCACAAAAGAGGGCGCCAAACCGGTGGCCAATGCGATGATCTCATTCGGCTGGACCGACATCGTACGCAGCTACAAAACAGATTCCGAGGGCCTTGCGAAAATTGGTGGTCTCGGTCGCGATGAATGGTACTTTGTCGTCAAGGCGGATGGCTTCGCAACCACCTATCGCAAACTCCCGAAGCAGTCCCTTGGTTCGTCCACCGATTTGGAGTTTCAGCTAGCCCCAGGTTGCGATCTTGAGGGAAGAGTCGTCAATGAAAAAGGGACGCCATTGGCGGGAGCGAGAGTCAGTGCCCAAGAAACTTCTGCGTCCATGACACCGGGCTTTGGTGAAGCTGTGTCGGACGAGAGTGGGCGGTTTCTGCTCAAGTCGTTACCCCAAGGAGATGCGATCCGACTGTCCGCAGGAAAGGAAAACCACGACAGTTTTTATAGTCAGATCAGCGTGCCTCAGGACGAAAAAAACTTTAAGTTCGATATCACTTTGCAGTCGATGGCCTACGGCGGCGATTGCATTGTTTCGGTCATCGACGAAAAGGGAAAACCCATTGCAGATGCGAGCTTAGAAAACATGGGCAATTCATCGGCGAATGTTCGATCCGCCAAAACAGACAGCGAGGGCAAAGCAAGATTGGCCAATCTATTCAAAGGTTTCCAAGGAACCAAGGCTGTCATTCGTGCTCGTGGATACATCACCCAGCGAGTCGACCTGGAAACCGGCACGCAAGAGAATCCCGGAGAAATCGAGGTGAAAATGGTATATGGTGAGAAGATACGCGGTCGACTCTTGAAACCGGATGGGCAGCCAGCGGTGGGAATACGGGTCTATTACGATCGAGGCGAGCAAGGCTTTAGTTTGGGTGGACGCGTAGACACGGACCGGGAAGGAAAGTTTTTTGCGGAGGGGTTACCCAATCCCTGTACGTTTACCTTTTACACGCTGTCACCGTTTGCTCCCATTCGCGACCGCAAGCTGCCCGTCGGAGGCGATGACGAAGTCGAGGTGAAAATGGAAATGGAAGGTGTGCTTCGTGTTCGTGCCATCGACGCAAGCACGAGAAAACCCATTCCTGAGTTTAACGTTAAGATTGGATTCCCCGCCAATATGAAAGGCTGGTCGGGGAGCATCGCCAGCAGCTTGATGAATCCAGGCACCGAGATCCTCGGAGAGACGAAGGAGTTTCGGCTGGGGCAGCTACCTCCAGGAAGTTTTTTGAACTGCACCGTATCCGCGAAGGGATATGTCAAAACCTTAGTCGAGAATGTAGAGGCTGTCGTCGAGGATGGTTCAAAGTCGCTCGATGTAGTGCTGACCCCCGATGATCCAACGATGTTCTTGAATGTTGGCGGTAAGCTATTTGATTCCAAAGGAGAGCCCGTGCGCTCCGCGCTGGTGCGTGTGATGGTTCTCGATCCTAAGTTTGCGAAGGGGATCAACGACAGATGGACATTGATTGAAACCGAACAAATCGCGATGAATGCCTCATGTTTCCAATTTTCAAAAACCACAACCTCCAAGGACGGTGCCTTTAAACTGGAACGCGTTCAAAAGGACGGACAGATTGTTCTTGCCTTTAGTGGGACCGGAATCGCAAGCAAGCTTTTCCCCGTACCTGAACACTACCAAGCTAAAGACATGGCTGACATTGAGTGTGAAGCAACTCGCTGTGGTAGGCTTCGGGTAACGGTGGATCCAGATGCCTTTCCTAACGCGCACTCCGTTTCGGTTCAACCAACGACGAAAGGAATTTTGCTTGGCTACATGTCGAAGAACATATCCGAGAAGGACTCACGAGTGGCATTTGAGGACTTACCGCCAGGCTCTTATCAAATTGTTCTTCAATCCAAACCCGTGGAACTGGGCAACGGTGGCTTCACGACGAAAGCCATCAAAACGCTTAAAGTGAGTATCCTAGAAGACGAGGAATCCGAAGAGATCTTTCAATAACTAAGGTTATGCCAATCGAGACAAGCGGACGCTAAGAGAGACACAATGACAATTCTAAACCGACGTCGATGGATCGGAACCGGCATCGCGGCAACGGCGCTTGGATCGATGCGAGGACCGATTTCGCTGGCGTCAGACAAAGAGCTCGATTTTGGCCAAGTTGTCGGAGATCCTGAAGCGGCACGTGTTGGTGGCAACGTATTGCGCAACGGAGGTAATGCCGTCGATGCGATTGTTGCGGGCTCCTTCGCAGCTGCAGTGACAGCTCTTGGTCATACGGGCATCGGAGGATATGGTGGTTCAGCGACGATTGCCATCGAGGGCGGTCGAAAAGTTTTTTCCGTCGACTTTAACTCAACTGCTCCGGCGGCTCTCAGGGAAGACACGTTTACACTTGATAAGCAAGGAAACGTAATCGACCGCGCCAATGAGCACGGTTGGCTTGCGGCGGGAGTTCCGGGAGTCTTGGCTGGCCTGGCCATGACTCTGAAAACCGGAGGAACATGGTCGTTGCATGATACGTTGCAACCTGCCATTGCACTTGCACGCGATGGGTTTGCCGTTTCCGCTTCTCTCGCGACCGCGATCAAAGGAGCCGCCCCGCATTTCTCTAAAGACGCTGGCTCGCGCGAACTCTATTTCGATCAGGATGCACCGCTGGGCGCTGGCAAGACGCTTCGGAATCCTGAACTGGCGGACATGCTGATGGCCTTGGCAAAGGCAAACTCCGTCGAGCCGTTTTATCGGGGCGAGTACGCGAGCCTGATCGCCTCTCAATTTCAGAAAAACGGGG
>JANMIS010000212.1:0-6331 GCA_031375925.1 Synechococcales cyanobacterium OTE_70_concoct_197_sub | reverse complement strand
TGCACAGTCTGCGATCGGAGCCTTGCTAAATGAACCGAGAAAATCGATCGGCGCTCGTCCCGGCTCGGTAAACCCACAAAGAAAATTTCGTCAAATCGACCTTTTCGCAATAGTTCTGGTGGAAGCGATTGAATATTGTTTGCTGTCGCGACTACAAAGACAGGCGAGGTTTTTTCCGCCATCCAAGTAATGAAGGTCCCAAACACTCGGCTACTCGTCCCCGAATCTCCCCGACCATCTGCTCCAGCAAATGCCTTATCAATCTCGTCAATCCACAGCACGCAGGGAGCAAGCGCCTCGGCCAATTGCACCATCTGCCGAGTCCGCGACTCCGACTCCCCAACCAGTCCCCCAAACAATCGCCCCACATCCAACCGCAGCAGCGGCAGATGCCAATGGTGGGCGATCGCCTTAGCGCTTAAAGACTTGCCTGTGCCCTGAATGCCGACGAGCAGCAGGCCCTTAGGGTAGGGCAGTCCATACTGTCGGGCTTTTGCGGAGAAGGATCCACCCCGCCGTACGAGCCAGTCTTTGAGATTATCCAGTCCACCGATATCTGTAATATCTTCTGTTGTCGGATAAAAATCTAGAATTTTCGTCTGGCGGATGGTTTGCCGTTTTTCTTCAAGGATTAAATCGACGTCTCCGGCTTGAAGTTTATTGTGCAGGGCGATCGATCGGGCCAAAACTCGACGGATCCGATCGATAGTCAAGCCTTGACAAGATTGGACCAGATCATCGAGCGTGCGTTCATCGAGCGTTTGGGTTAGTGCATTGAGAACCCGATCGATTTCCTCGCGGATTGTTGCCGCATTAGGCAAGGGAAATTCCAGCACCGTCATGACTTCGCTGAGGTCATCAGGAATTGTGACTTGGGGCGAGAGGATAATAATATTTTTAGGCTGAGATTTGAGCGATCGGGCTAAGTTGCGCAATTTTCGCGCCACCGACACATCCTCTAAAAACCGATGAAAATCCCGCAAAATAACGATCGCCCCCACCGTCGGCGAAAGTTTTTCAATAATCTCCAAAGCTTGAACGGGATTACGCTTGCCTGCACCTGCATCGTTGGGATTGCCTTGATAGCCCTCAACAAAGTCCCAGGTGTAGACCGATCGTTCTCCCAACGCTTTAGCACATTGGACGATCGCCGCTTCGACCCGTTCTTCTTCACGGGTAGGAATGTAAAGGACGGGGTAGCGCGATCGGATTAGGAGGTTGAGTTCTTCAGAAAATGCCATAGCGAATCCATCCGGTGGATAGCGTCGGACTTCGACTCTGCTCAGCCCTCGTCCCAGAAATTGAGTCTAGTGGGCTGAGCGGAGTCGAAGCCCACTGGTCAATTAAGCATCCTCGGGCTGCTTTACCTTCTCAGGGATGTTTAACGCAGGTCGATCGTCACCCGGTTCTAAATGCTCCTCAGAATTGCCCTCATCCACGATTTCCCTTTCAGGATTCACGGTCACAACCGCTTCAGTCTTCGGCTCAGCCCAAGGATCGGCTTCCGTCTCATCGACTTCTGTGACTTCGATCGCACTGACTACGGTTGCCGATCTCACCGGATTTGAGGCCGTAGAAGCCACGACTTCCGCGAGTTCTACATCGTCGTAGTCCTCATCGTCATCATAGGCCGATCGGGCCGACATCGAATTGATCGGACTAGCATTGTTTGTACTGGCACTGCTCCAGTTGTCCTCTGGCTCGTCTTCGGCGTAGAGACGCGCTTTCTGAGGTTGAGATTGCCGGACTTCCACGGGTTCCCGTTCCCAGTTGTCCTCATCCCAAGTCTCTTCTATGGGCGTGGTCGATCGCTGAGGCTGTCGCATGGCGGGCGCTTCGAGGGGTGTCTGCTGGCCAGAAGGGAGTTGATTTTCGGTGCGAATGGGGGCAGGGGGCGTGTACTCGTTGTCCTTTTCCCAGGGCGCTTTGCCGAGACCGACCCGCTCTAGAAAGCCAACGGTGACTTGGACAAGACGCTCTTCGGCTCCTTCATAGACAATCAGGCGATCGGGTCCGCTGCTGACCACCTCACTCATGGCCAACTCAAAGGTACTAACCACTTGATCTGGAATCAAAGGAAACCCTAAAGATGCCACCACCAAGGTTTCGAGCTTACCCGAATCGATGTCAAACTTGTAGCCGCGCACCTTACCGAGCAGCTCACCTGTTTCGGTAATCACTTCGCAGTTGATCAGGCTGGTGTAGCGTTCTACATCCACGTCTTCAATGACATTTTCGTTGTCCACCAGAATAACATCGCCAATCTGACGAATGCTATCCAGCATCATAGGCTGAGGCGTTCCATAGAACAAATTCTGACGAAGGCTGAGGGCGACAACCTCTTGCCGATCAACATCTACCCATAGTTGACTCACGACCCCCAGCTTTCGACCCGTATCACGGGTGATGACTTGGGTCCCAAGGAAATCGGCTCGTTGGCGAAATTCTGCTGACATGGGTCGTGGGAATCCTTTGCGTAAATAGATTCAAGTTGCAGTCAGTGTATCAAATCCAGTTCTCTCTGCAACTTTATGTCTGAGTGTGGGTTGCCGATAGTTCTTCGATCGCTCTTCTCTTTATAGAGCATTTTTAGTCCTAGGGGACAAACGGGAACCCTAGACTCACGGGGATTTTGAAGTCGTTCGGATGGCCACACCGATCGCGTTGCTTCAGCAAACTGTCCGGGAATCCGCCTCCAACTGTTGAAAAACCTCTTAGCTCAATGAGCTTTTCTAACCTTTGCTGCATCCCTCATGACTCAACCTTGGATCTCTCTCTGGACGCGATTTTATCGTGCGGCCTGGCATGGACGCGGCATCTGGATTACAGTACCGATCGTCATTGGGACAATTTTGAGCGCCCGAGCGATCGGCCTTTTGCAACCCTTAGAACTGTTCCTTTACGATCTTCAACTGGGGCTGCGATCGCCCCAGCCTAAAGACGATCGAATTGTGATCGTGGGCATCACTGAATCCGATCTTCAGCGCGTGGGTGAATGGCCTATTCCCGATCGGATCCTGGCTCAACTCCTCACAACCATCAAGCAACAAAACCCCTCTGTGATTGGGTTAGACCTATATCGCGATCTCCCTGTGCCCCCGAACGATCGGGCGGGGGTCGCGGCATTGAACTATATTTTTCGATCGACGCCTAATTTGATTGGCATTGAGAAACGCTCCGTTGATCCTGCGGTCCCTCCGGTGAAACCGCCGCCCCAGCTCAATCGTGAGACTCAAGTTGGCGTTAATAATCTGCCGATCGACATCGATAGTCGGGTGCGTCGGGGTCTGCTTTACTACGACGAAGACCAAAATCGCTACCCCAGTTTTGCGCTTCAAGTTGCTTTGACTTACCTAGAAAATAAAAACATCTTTCCGACTCCCGATCCCTCAGATCTGCTCAAAATCAATCAACGGGTCTTTCAGCCCTTTGAAGCGAATCACGGGGGCTACGTGAATGCTGATTCAAAGGGTTATCAAATCCTGGTCAACTATCGCCGCAATAAACAGGGGTTTCAGCAAGTTTCACTACAAGATGTTCTGCAAGGGAAAATTGCCCCGGATCTGTTTCGAAATCGAATTGTGCTGATTGGCAGTGCGGCTAGCAGTCTCAATGATGAATTCTTAACGCCCTATAGCAATAATTTTCTACAGACGCCTGAAAAAATGGCTGGGGTGAAAGTTCATGGCCATATTGTCAGTTACTTGCTTAGCAGTGTGCTCGACTATCAACCTGAGATTCGGAGTTGGAGCCAGCTTGGTGAAGCATTGTGGATTGCAGGCTGGACGACATTGGCTGCAATTTTGTACTGGCATTTTCGTAATGTTCAACGCTTTTCCTGGCAGCGGGAGCTTGGCTTGGGGGGTATTCTGAGTCTATCTGCTGGGATTGCTCAGGGTTTACTGATGATCGGCTGGTGGCTGCCCTTGGCTCCGACGTTACTGGGCATTGTCGGGGGCGTTATGGGCATTGTGGTCTATGGAGCTTGGAGTGCAGCGGAATTACGCAAAACCTTTGGCCGTTATCTGACGGCTGAGGTGGTGACCCAGCTTCTAGAGACGCCAAGGGGTCTGCATATGGGGGGCGATCGGCGCACAGTGACGATGTTGATGGCAGATTTACGAGGCTTTTCTTCGGCGTCAGAGCGACAGGCCCCCGAGCAAGTGATTACGTTTTTGAATCAGTATTTGGAGATTATGACGGATGTGATCACTCGGCACCAAGGGACGATTGATGAATTTCTTGGGGACGGAATTCTAGTCCTGTTTGGGGCACCGACCGAACGGTCCGATGATGCCGATCGGGCGGTGGCCTGTGCGGTGGATATGCAGCTTGAACTGGTGAAGGTGAACCAGTACGCCTATCTGATGGGCGTTTCTGAGGTTGAAATGGGCATCGGCATCCATACGGGTGAAGTGATTGTGGGCAACATCGGTTCGCTGAAGCGGGCGAAGTACGGCATTGTCGGCAGTCACATGAACCTTACAGCCCGCATTGAGTCCTATACCGTAGGCGGTCAGATTCTCATGTCTCAGGCGACCCATGACGCCCTGAAGCTGGAGCCTCAAATCAGGGGGATGATGCGGGTGGAAGCAAAGGGGATTCAAAATGCGCTGACGCTTCATGAGGTCCATGGCATCGGAGGCAAGATGCTACCCGATCGACCGAATCCTCTCGAAGAATTGATTATTCCAATCCCCGTGCAGTTTGCGGTGATTGAAGGTAAGCACGTTCATATCGATCGTGCCTATGGTCTTCTGCGTAAGATTTCTGCGCGGGGTGCAATGTTTCAGTCTTCTGTCGAGCTTCCGGTCTATACCAATCTCAAGCTAAATCTCAGTCAACATGAGCGCAATGCTGATTTCTATGCCAAGGTTATGAGCTTAATCGATCGACCGATGGTGGACAATAATCAATCTGCGATTAGTTCGAGTTGGATGTATTACATTCATTTTACGTTTATTACGCCAGAGGTGTCTGAGGGATTGCAAAGAGCGGTCGGGCGATCGGGCGATCGACGCACAATTTCCAAAGAATTTGAATTGTGATTGAGAAGAATGGTGTGGGGCGATTCCCGTGCTGGGATGTTGGTCAACGGTTATCATAGACGAAGATACAAAATTCAACGGGAGGTTGGGCGATGTCGAGAAGAGATAGTCTCCATGCATCTCTCCGGAGAACACTGGAAAAAGAGGGGTGGACCGTCACCGATGATCCATTGGTTCTAGTGTTAGAGAAAACACTCTTAAAGGCTGACTTGGGGGCGGAGAAGTTTTTTGCGGCTGAGAGGAGAGATCAGAAAATTGCCGTGGAGGTCAAGGATTTCGATTCGTCTTCGGTAATCAGTGAACTCGAAAAGACGATGGGACAGCTTCAACTTTATCAATGGGCACTAGAGTCTCAGGAGCCGATGCGACAGTTGTTTCTTGCCGTGAGTCAGGCAATTTATACGAAACATTTCCAAAAGCCAATTTTCCAATTAGCAATCACACGTAATAAAATTAACGTAATTGTTTATGACCCTAATTCGGAGATGGTGTTGCAATGGATAGTTCATTAGACTACGCAACTCTTGTTAAGCAAACGCTACAGGCGGCAACACTTGATCAACCTCGTCTTCAGGCTATTCGGTTGTATTCTGTGTGTGATATTGAGGCTGGACATTATTTGGTAATGGCGACGGGATGGGATAAGCAACAATGGATCAATACAATTTTATTCCAAGCGCATTTAGTCGGTTCTCGCTTGCATATTGAAGAGGATAATTTTGAGGAGGGCTTGACTCAAGCCTTAGTTGATGCGGGGATTCCAGCCCAAAATATTTCTAGTATTTCCGAGCCATCAGACTATCGATCGGCAGCATAAGATCGTCGTTCCATTGCGCTAACGCCTGTGTGGGTGGGGCGTGGCTCAATCTTCACCGCTTCATGAGGTTGTGTTTGAGGGAAATGTGATTGCGGAGGCGGGGGCGATCGGATGGTTGACTGGAATGTGAGGGCGGTGGCCACTCGTATATCTCCAGACAGGTAGATTCAGGTTATACTTTGATACCTAAAGCTAAAACTTTAGCCCGCGTACTCTTGTATTGAGCAAGTAGTCGTTAAAACATTAAGGAGTAAGGTTTAATAATATGGTTCAAAAAATTGCTTTGTTCAATCACAAAGGCGGAGTGAGTAAGACTACAACTACATTTAATTTGGGTTGGATGCTTGCCTCAAAAGGGAAAAGAGTAATTCTTGTTGACAGTGATCCACAATGCAATCTTACGGGAATGGCACTGGGAGAGGAAACCGAGGATGATGAGGCAAGAATTCAGGAGATATACAATACA
>JANMIS010000135.1:0-6788 GCA_031375925.1 Synechococcales cyanobacterium OTE_70_concoct_197_sub | reverse complement strand
GGCTAGGGATGCGATCGACGGAAGGTCGATCGTTTAGGACGCGATCGGGAATAGTCCTTTCAGGCATCGGTTCATCCCATGCAGATGGCGATCGTCCACCAACTTCCCGGCTGCCGACACTACCCACTTCCTTCGTAAAAGGTTCACCCCGGCGACGACGACGACGATTGCCCCCACGCCCACGCTCTTGATAGCTAGGATGTTGCGAAAGATCCAGTGTGCCCTCGCCCTCATACTCTTCAAACCCTGGAACGGCTTCAGGAGTTGGACTGTAGACTTCCCTGTAAGCGCCAGGCCGGACTTCCGATCGTCTACCGCCACGGCCTCGGCCTGCATCACGACCACCTTCGCGAGATTCAGGAGATTCTCCGTACTGCGGTACGGCGGCGGGTGCAAAATGGTCAGGAATTTCTTCGTAATGGTGATATTGATGCTGGGTTTGCAGAGCGCTAGGGGCTTCGCCAGGGAGATGAACATGCATGCCAATGCCGCTACAGCTTGGGCAAGGACTGCCAAACAGCTCGTAAATATTTTTCCCTTGCCGCTTCCGGGTTAATTCAACTAGACCCAGCTCTGTGAGTTGAGCAATTTGTGGCTTGGCTTTGTCCGATCGCATTGCATTGTTAAAATGCTCCAAGACTTGCAGCTTATCGCGCCGAGATTCCATATCGATGAAGTCTACGACAATCACCCCAGCAATGTTTCGCAACCGCAATTGACGGGCGATTTCAGTCGCGGATTCGCAGTTGGTCCAGAGGACGGTTTCGCGGGCGGTGGCCGATCGGGTAAACGAGCCTGAGTTGACGTCAATAACGGTCAGGGCTTCAGTCTTTTCAATAATAATGTAGCCCCCAGAAGGCAAGTCCACCCTGGGTTTCATTGCTTCTCGAATCGCCGCATTGACACGGAAATATTCAAGAATCGAACCTCGTTCCCGGTGTTGATCCACCAAAACACCCTGGGGCATTCGTCCGCCACCCCAACTGGTCAGGTGATGCTTGACTCGCTTGAGACCCTGAACGGAGTCCACCACGATGCGGTTGACATCATCGTTATAGGCATCCCGCAGGACGCGCTGAACGAAGTCGTCATCTCGGTTGAGCAAAGCAGGGGCACGGGTTCCAGCCGCTTCGGCTAGCACCGACTCCCACTGCTTCTGTAGGTTCTCCATATCCTCAATGATTGCGTCTTCAGGCATTCCATCGGCTTCGGTCCGAATCAAAACGCCCATGCCCGCAGGTTTCACCAATACAGCCAAGGCCCGCAGTCGGTTGCGCTCGTTTTCGCTGCCGATCCGCCGAGATAGATTAACGCCGCGACCATAAGGCATCAAAACAATGTAGCGACCAGGCAGGGAAATATTCCCAGTGAGGCGTGGGCCTTTGGTCCCGGTGGGTTCCTTCATGACCTGAACCAGAACTTTCTGTTGAGGCGCGAGCAACTCTGTAATTGAAGCTGCCGATCGTCTTAAACGCAGAGGTCCAAGGTCTGTAACGTGAATAAACCCGTTGCGATCGGAATCACCAATATTGACAAAGGCCGCATCAATACCGGGCAAAACGTTTTCGACAACCCCGAGATAGATATCACTGACTTGGTGGGTTCCTGTGGCCACCACCAGTTCCTGAATCTGTTCCGCATCAAAAACCGCAGCAATCCGGTGCTGCTCCGCAATAACAATTTGCTTGGACATCCAGTTTCCTCAAACTTTGGAGCGGAGCTATGTCCTCAAATCACGGGACCATAATCTCCGGTTGCTCTAATCTGGGTTCTGCGTTTCAACGCTTGCCACCAGGGAGCAGGGGTCAATAAAAAGCGGGAGCTTTACGGGTGAAAACACGATCGTAAAGCGCACAGTAAAAAATGAAATAGAGAGCTTCAGAACAGCTTCATCGAGTCAAAATTCACTGAAATTAACGTTCACTAAAACAAGACTCAATGGAAAACGCTCTAGCCTCTCGGACTCTAATCCTTAAAAATTAAGACTAAAACCTCGATCGAGTCAGCCACGCGAGGCGAAAAGTTTCTTCCCTCATTACAACCTAAGGGTGACTTTTCGCAGGTGTGCTTCTCTTAGCTACGTATCATAACGCGAATTGTCAAGTCTAGACTGAAAAGTTCAAACCCAGAGTTCCCGCGCCCAAACTCCCCGCGCCTTCATCACCACAACTTTCTGGGTTTTCAGCCTTGGGTTCCGGCTTTATGGCAGCCTCAGCATTTAGAATGAGTCGGAGACGATGAATGTGGTGCAAGCAAAGGGATTGTTGAGATTGGTTATCTAGTTGAGCAACCAGTTGATCGGGGCGAAGATGAATTCCGTTGTTTTGACAGCTTCCGATGTAGCGCACCGTTAGCCGATCGCCCTCTAAGCCTTGAACTTCTAAGTCAAAGAGCCGATCGCGAATATTAATCGAGGTTACTTTGCCCGATTTAGTCTCGTGTTCGGTCCAGATTTCGGGTTGGTCTAAAATGGCCTGGACCCAACGCTGAGCCGTTTCGATCGTGATCGGCGTTTGCACATCCAGTTGAAGCTGATATTCTGCCCGATGGAGCGTGGTCGTCGAGGCGGGGTCCTTCAGCGAGATTTCTTCCACGCGAAAGATTGGCATCTCAGCGGGAAGCTGCGCCGCTAGTCGAGTTTTAAAATCTTCTAGGTCAACCCGCGTCGTCAACTCAAAATCCATCATTTCGCCGCTGCTGGTCACACCTAAGGACAATGCACTGGCCGGAATAATCCGTGGACTGGGATGGAAGCCATTGGTGTAGGAAATCGGCAACGAAGCCCGTCGCACCGCACGATCGAACAGTCGCAGCAAGTCCAAGTGACTCGTCAACGCCATATCTCCCTGCTTCCCGTACCAAATCCTCACCCGCTGGACCCGATCGGTCTTCGGCTTAAACTGCCCCTGAAACTCGGGAATCGGCAGCGCAGGCACCACCACGTTATGACCAAAATCTAACCCACAAACACCGCAGTGAGAGCACCCATCAAAGGAGCAATCTGGAATCGCTGCTGCTTCTAACGCCCGTTTTAAGTCATCGTAGAGCCATTTTTTGTCAATTCCGGTGTCCAAGTGGTCCCAAGGCAGGGGTAAATCCTGGTTTGGGATTCGATCGCCAAAAATATCCCACTCGCCGTCTTCCACTTGACGGTATTTCCAATCCAAGCCTGACTCTGAAATTGCCTGAGTCCAAGCCCCAAATGCTTTTTCTAGGCTTTCCCACCAGGCATCCATCCCAGCCCCCAGTTCCCAAGCCCGCCGAATCACAGGTCCCAAGCGCCGATCGCCCCGGCCTACAAAGTCTTCCATGGCTGAAATTCGCACATCGGTGTAGTTCACCTTCAAGCCCCGAAGCTCCTTGAAGGCATTCTTAAGCAGCGCCTGCTTGCGTTTAAATTCTGTTGTAGACACCGAATGCCACTGAAACGGCGTGTGGGGTTTCGGGGTGAAGTTGGAAATGGTGATGTTGAAGTCCAAGCGCTTGCGTTTCGGACCGCTACACTCCCGTCTGAGCCATTGCACCGTCTCGACAATGCCCAACACGTCCCCGTCCGTCTCTCCCGGCAAGCCGATCATGAAATACAGCTTGATTTTGTTCCAACCCTGGTCCCAGGCTGTTTTGATGCCACGTAGCAGTTCTTCGTTGGTCAATCCCTTGTTAATAATGTCCCGCAATCGCTGGGTTCCAGCTTCCGGGGCGAAGGTGAGACTGCCCTGACGGGTGCCGCCGAGGATATTGGCAATGTTTTCATCGAACCTGTCAACCCGTTGACTGGGCAAAGAAAGCGAAATGTTATCTTCCTGCAAGCGATTTTTAATCTCAACGCCCACAGCAGGCAAGGCCAAATAGTCGGAGCAACTCAGAGACAGCAGCGAAAACTCGTTATAGCCCGTTGCCCGCATCCCCGTTTCAATAGATTCGACCACATCCTCAGGCGCAACATCCCGCGCGGGCCGCGTCAACATCCCCGGCTGACAGAACCGACATCCCCTCGTACAACCCCGACGAATTTCGATGGTGAGCCGATCGTGAACCGTCTCCACGTAGGGCACCAAACCAATGGAATAGGCGGGAATCGGGGTCGCCACTCGCCGCAAAATCCGCTGAGGCACGTCCGATCGGTTCCGCACCACAGAGCCATCGGAATTCATATGGTAAAACTGCGGGACGTAGACCCCCGGTACCTGCGCCAGATCCAGCAACAACTCATCCCGGCTTAGTCCTGCCAGTTTCCCCTCTTCTAGTACTAACCCGATTTCCGGCAGCAGTTCCTCACCGTCCCCCATCACCACAAAATCCAAAAAGTCTGCGTAGGGTTCCGGATTTGAGGTTGCGGTCTGGCCGCCTGCGAAGATCAAGGGATAGTTTCCCAATCGCCGTTCCTCGCTCGTCAACGGAATCCCCGCCAAATCCAACATCTCTAGGATATTCGTCGCCCCCAGTTCATAGGACAGGCTAAATCCCAAGATATCGAAGTCTAACAGAGACCGTTTTGACTCTACTGCAAACAGCGGGGTCTGGGTTTCGCGCAGTTTTGCGGCTAGGTCAGCGGCAGGAAGATAGGCCCGATCGCAAAGCTGGCGCGGTTGCGCATTTATAATACTGTAGAGAATAATATGACCTAGGTTAGACGCTCCTACTTCGTAAACTTCGGG
Source organism: Synechococcales cyanobacterium OTE_70_concoct_197_sub (assembly GCA_031375925.1). Taxonomy (GTDB): domain Bacteria; phylum Cyanobacteriota; class Cyanobacteriia; order Leptolyngbyales; family Leptolyngbyaceae; genus JAAFJU01. The sequence goes on along the minus strand of JANMIS010000135.1, from coordinate 2,130 downwards.
ATAGGTCAGCACCCAACGCACCGTCGCACTCCCCCAAGGCTTATGTACAGCCCCTAATTCGTTCCCCAGGTAGCGAGCGGGTCGGTGGATATCTGTCGTAATTAAACTCTCTACAGCGACCACCACAGCAACTATCCCCCATCAAAGACTTTCACCTTCAGTATACAGATGCTGCCTACCAATCCAAAAAAGGGAGCCTCAGCTTGAGACTCCCTTTTCTTCATCAAAAATTATTTCATCGAAAAACTTAAAGCGCTGGCCCTCAAGCCGCAGCAGCTTCTAAATAACTAGACTGGTTATCAATTTCAAACGCACGATCGAGTTGCGTCAATTCAAAAATAATGCGGGCCGGAGCCGACAATGAGCAAAGACTAAAACGCTTGTTAAGACGCTGGGCTAGACCAAGGGCTGAAACAAGCGTCATCAGAGCAGCACTGTCCAACGATTCAACTTCACTCATATCCACCATCAAAGAAGCGGATCCAGGACACATCATGGCTTTCGTTAGCTGGTCTTGAAATGCGAAGACATTGCTGGAGTTCACATGACCCTGAGGGCGGATAACCGTATCTTGGGGACGGGTGAGAACACTTTGCATAATCGAAACCTCTGAAAAAGATTGCTTGGGAAACTCGAAAACCGGAATAAACCAACAGTAACTGCACTTCTTCCAGAAATGTAAAACATCAGGAGAGCATTTTTTAAAACTTTACTCGCCGGATGAAGATCTTAAACTTTCTGTAAGTGCAACTATAAAAAGTGCTTTAAGACACAAGGTTTAAATCCACTTTAATCTCACTCGAATGCTTTGTTTCCAAATGAGATCGAACCATCAGTTGTTTCCGTTAACTCTAATCTCCCAGGTTTAGAAGGGTTATTCATCCCCTATGAGAATGAGCTATGGATGTTAATTTGTATAGATATTTTTGAAGAACAATTGAAGTCATCATTGTATCGAATCAAGGCGAAGACATGCGGTATACAGGATGGCGATTTTTGAAGATTATTAAGGTGTGATGATAATCACAATTTATAGGTCTAACAGATCACGTTTGTTAATCTAATAAAGCCTGAGGATGTATTTCAGAGCAATCCCTGCTAGAGCAGCCTGAGGCCAAAACTAATGAATACTGCCTTTGCCATCCGTCGTCTCGTTGAAGAAGCCATACATACCAAGAGTTTGACCCCTGAAGTCGAAAATGCTATTAATCTTGAGCTAACACGGCTGGGTTACATGTCCGAAGTAGACTACGAAGCGCTAGAACTTTTAATGGAAGAAATGGATGCGGGCCGTATCCAACTCATCGCCAGCTATTAACCCTGCTGCTGCCAAGCTGCTGCCAACTTTAAGTTAGCCCATTCAAGTGGGCCTGAGTAAATTGCTCAAAACCCGTTGAACCGCGTCCCCTTGGCGCTAAGATATCCTATGTGAATTTCCATGAATGACTTATAGGAACGGGGATAGCGACGATTTATGGCTAGAATTAACGACAACTACCTAAAGCTCAAAGCGGGCTATCTATTCCCCGAAATTGCACGCCGAGTTAATGCCTTTACCCAGGCTAATCCCGATGCAAAGGTCATTAGGTTGGGGATTGGGGATGTGACGGAGCCGTTGCCTAAAGCCTGCCGGGATGCCATGATCAGCGCGGTGGAGGACATGGGCGATCGGAGCACATTCAAAGGCTACGGCCCAGAACAAGGCTACGAGTGGCTCCGGGAAAAAATTGCTCAGCATGACTTTAAAGCTAGGGGCTGCGATATTGATGCCTCTGAAATTTTCATCTCGGATGGTTCTAAGTGCGATGGTGGAGCAATTTTAGATATTTTAGGCTCGGATAATCGCATTGCGGTCACAGATCCAGTATACCCAGTGTATGTTGATACCAATGTAATGGCGGGCAACACTGGGGACATGAATGACAAGGGCGAGTATTACGGGCTAGTCTATTTGCCCATTACTGCCGCAAATAATTTCACGGCTGAAATTCCTACTGAGAAAGTTGATTTAATTTATCTTTGCTTTCCAAATAATCCAACGGGTGCAACGGCCACTAAGGCGCATCTAGAAGCCTGGGTTAAGTATGCCCGTCAGCATGGTTCGATTATTTTGTTTGATGCGGCTTATGA
>JANMIS010000111.1:0-11215 GCA_031375925.1 Synechococcales cyanobacterium OTE_70_concoct_197_sub | reverse complement strand
GAACCGCCTGTTAGTAATGCAGGTAAAGACAATGGAGTTGCAACTGGTGCATTGATCAAAACCTTGTCGCTAGTCGGTAGATCCAAACTCAGTACGGTTCCCGCTTGACCAATGCGGACCATTCTCTCACCGGGGATGGCTGCGATCGTGATGTTGCCGCCGGGAGCTTCGATCGTTCCCGTATTCACCACCGTTCCACCGACAAGGGCGATCGATTGGCCGGGATTAACGGAGAGATTGCCCGCGTTGATAATCGAACCCGATAACCCAGAGAATCCAAAACTGCTGGGGTTTGCAGTGAATGAGGCGTAGTTGTTGGAACCAACAGCATTAAACCAATTCCCATTGCCAAACCCAATCCCGTTCGCCGTCGTCGCTGTAAATGCCCCCGGAATATTCAAACTCGCATCTTTCCCAAATACAATCCCAGCGGGATTCATTAAATACAAATTCGCATTACTACCAGAGACCTTTAACATCCCGTTAATCAGCGATGCATCACCACCCGTGACCCGACCTAGGATGTTTGCAATATTGGGATTCGTAATAAAGTTGGCCGTCTGCCCTGCATTCACACCAAACTGTTGAAAACTGTGGAATTGATTGTTGCCCGCTTGAGTCCCACCGCTGATATTAGTTAGATTATTTTGGGTCTGAACTAGGGTTCCCGTGCCATCGATCGCAGGCGTAATCTGAGCGGTTACGCTTTTCGTCCCAAACGCAAAAAACAAGGGAAGTAAACCGAAAGCAGCGAGATGACGACGGTTGGGCTTCATAGGGAAAGGACTCCAAAAGAGTATGAGATAGCCACGCTAGGATTCCCATGGCTCTCAGAAACTCACAATTCAGATGTATTTCGTTACTTTTTTCCCTTCCTATATACCCAATCTTCAATTGCGATCGGTTAGCGAGCATCTACCCGGCGCACATCCTCAAGGTGCAACCCTAGACGAATTGCGAGAAAATTTGTCCGAAGTGCTTAAAATGTTGCTAGAAGACCATCAGCCTAAATTTGAACGGGATTTTGCTGCCATTGATGATGTGTCTAAGGTAGTTTGATATTGCCTGGATCAATGTTGATGATCACCCGATCGTCCGCTTCATTTCCCCCCGCTACCGTCACTTGTTGCGTATTCAAATTCCCAGTTGCCGTCTTGCCCACTAAATTTGCAGCGGGATTGGTCGATCGGTAGACAATGTTGCCCTCGGCACTGAAGGTTTGGGGTTCTAAATACCAGGTGAGCTTATCGGTGGCGATCGTCGCTTGATTTTTTTGACTGGCCGCTTTGACGTTTTGGGTGAGAAAAGCAGTTTTCTCTTTTAGTTTGAATTCACCCCGATCGCTGCTCATGGTGACTTGTTCTGTGGCACTTGATGCACTGAAGGGTTTGGGTGCCGTTACTAATTCTTTCTTTGTATCCCAGAGCAATTCTTCCCCTGAGATTTTGAGATCGGGTTCTACGACAGCGATTTGAACCTTTGTGACGAGTTTGGCGATATTGGTTTTGAGATCGTAGGAGCCTGTATCAGCAGTGGCCCGATCGGTCACACCTTTTTTGGGAGTGCGTTCAATCATTACAGGCGCTTTGCTCTCGATGGTTTGGGGTTCGAGGAGCCAGGTCAGCTTCTCGGTTTGGAGTTTTAGTTTGGGATCTTTGACTTCGGCAACGATCGTCCCCATCAGATCCGCTTGACGCTTACGACTAAAATATTGGCCCTCTTTTGCCGCAATTTTGACCTGCTTCTGAACCGCCGTAAATTTATTTTTAATGGTGAGTTGGTCGTCCTGGGGCTTCCATTCCATTTCATTGCCCTTGAACTCCACACCATCTTTGATGGCCACCGCCACGATATTTTCCCTTAGCACCATCACTTTGCCATCGCCAATAACTTCGCCCTTTTTCGCCGAAATCTTAAAGGCAGGCTTACCATCTTGGTACAGTTCACCGCTCAAATCGAGGATTTCGCCTTCTTTTTTATCGCGGTTGTAAATAGCTTTTTTAGCCTTAAGTTTCCACAGCAGATTGCCTTTTTCATCGGCCTGTTCTAACACTAGGTCATCCAGTTTTAAACTAGGATCCAGCAAACTTGCATCCCCACCAGCCCCAGACTTAAGCGCACCTTTCTTCGGCTGAGAAATCCAGTATAGCAAACCCGAAACGGCTGCTGCTAACACAATAACGGCGATGATTTTGCCCGATCGGCCTAAAGGTTTCAAATGATTCACGCCTCTAAATTCAATGCAAATTCAATACAAATTCAATACAAATTCAGTACAAACAAGTCAAAAATAACACTTGGTAAAACAGACTATCAAATCAGGAATCCCCAAATGGTGTGACCCCTTAATTTTACAGCCTGTTTTCATTGATTGAATTTCGGTCCGCTGCGTTACACTTCTTCGTCAGCCCCAACGCCTGCCGTCGAAAGAGGACGGTAGACATAAGGACGCTGAGTTTTTTGAATGTCTTCTTTGACAGTATCTAGGTCAATGTAGCGATCGGCCACATTGATCAAGCTATCACTGGTCATGCTGCGCAGACTCACGACCTCCACCCGCACCCCGCGATAGCTCACCGCATTGACGGCATAAGCTAGGTCGCCATCACCACTCACCAGCACAGCGGTGTCGTACGACCCGACCAAAGACATCATATCCACCGCAATTTCTACGTCAAGGTTGGCTTTTTTCGAGCCATCGGGAAGCTGAACCAAATCTTTTGAAATGACCCGATATCCATTGCGCCGCATCCACAAGAGAAAGCCCTGCTGCTTTTCATTGGTCCGATCGACCCCGGTGTAAAAGAACGATCGAAGCAAGCGAGAGCCGCCCGTTAGCCGAGAGAGAAGTTTGGTGTAGTCGATTTCAATTCCGAGCTGCAAGGCCGCATAGAACAAATTCGAGCCATCAATAAAAATGGCGACCCGCCCGCGATTTTCAAGCACATGCTCGGGGGAAAACAGCAGTTCATGCTCAGTCGGAAGACTCTGGATACTATGGTTTAACATTTGCTATACCTCAATTTTATGAACAATGAACCGGACCGTGGGGCGACTGGGGAAACCAGTTCTACAAAAATCAATGCATCTGTATAGGGATAATTTATGGGTTCACAGGAAAAATCGGATCATCTTACTGAATCATTGTTATTAGGGATAGTTTTTTAGGGTGTTTCACTCGATTCATCTGTAGGAAGTTCGAGTTTTTGGAAAATGGGATGAGCTTCTCCTAAAGCTTGCTTAGGTTCTAGTATTCCCCATGTTGAGTGGGTCAGGAATGCGTTTGATACATCTATTAGGGGAGCGTCATCAAAGTCAATAAAGTACCCCAATTGTTGATAAATACGGGTGCTCGTGGCTGGGATGATGGGCGCTAGTAAATAGGCACCAAGGCGGACTGATTCCAAGATAGCGTAGATTATTTGTTCTGCTTCTTGATGTTTTGTGGGGTCGGTCTTCCCCAGCTTATATAAGCTCCAAGGAGCCTGCTCATCAATATAGCGATTACCCAGCCGAACTAGCTCTAGGACTGACTCACAGACTTCATGAAAGGCTAAGGCTTCGTACGCTTGTGTCACCCGATCGCCCAAATTTCTTCCCATTTTCTTAAGGGGATTGCTGTCAGGAATTCCTAATATATTAATCTCTGGAACGGCTCCACCTCCATTTTTGGCCGCGAGTTTGAGGGTTCGGTTGAGTAGATTGCCTAAGTCATTGGCTAAATCTGCGTTAAGAATGTTCACGAATCTTGTTTCTTCGAAAGAACCATCTTGACCAAATCTAATTTCTTTTAAAAAGTAGTAGCGCATGGCATCAGTGCCATAGCGATCGAGCAATACATCGGGACTAATGGCATTGCCGCTACTTTTGCCCATTTTGATCCCATTGTCTAAGAAAAATCCATGACCAAATATCCGCCCTGGCAATTCAAGCCCCGCTGACATCAACATCGCAGGCCAATACACCGCATGGAACCGCAAAATATCTTTTCCAATGATATGAGTATGGTGAGGATACCAGCGTTTGATGGCATTTTCTAAGGTGGGTTCGTCATCGTCTTCGAGTAAAGCCGTTAAGTAGCCCAGCAACGCATCAAACCAAACATAGATTACATGATTGGGATCAGCAGGGACCGGGAATCCCCAATCAAAATTAACCCGCGAAATTGAAAAATCCCGCAATCCCTGCTCCACGAATTTCAGCACTTCGTTACGACGGGTTTCGGGCTGAATGAAGTCGGGATTGGCTTTGTAGAGATCTTCTAGAGCTGTTTGATAATTAGACAGTCGGAAGAAGTAATTTTCTTCATCGCGCCACTCGACTTCCTTGGTGACATGAATATTGCAGCGTTTGCCTTCAAGCAAGTCTTGCTCGTCTTTAAACTCTTCACAAGAGACGCAATAGTAGCCTTTTTGTTGGCTCAAATAAATGTCGCCCTTTTCCCAGACGCGCTGAAAAAATTCCTTGACGATCGCCGCATGGCGAGGTTCGGTGGTGCGGATAAACCGATCGTATTTAATATTTAGCCGCTGCCAAAGCGCTTTAAAACTAGCGACATACTCATCGCAGTGAGCTTGAGGCGATCGGCCCTTCTCCTCAGCAGTGCGTTGAATCTTCTGCCCATGCTCATCACTCCCCGTAACAAACCGCACGTCATAGCCCCGCAGCCGCTGAAACCGCGCGATCGCATCCGTGGCGATCGTCGGATAGGCGCTGCCAATGTGGGGCACATCGTTGACGTAAAAAAGCGGGGTCGTGATGGAGAAAGGTTTTGCGGCAGTCATAGGGACCATTAAACAAAGCTCAAAATCGAGCAGAAATTAACCGCCGTATTTTACCGCTGCTTTTGCTCTATTCGCTGAGATTAAAGGTGTTGTTCCAATTTGGGATCCGATCGTAGGGTTTGCAATACTTTTTTAATCTCCTGGGTCCGGTCTTTTTTAACAATCAGCGTGACTTTACCGTCTCGCACAATCACCGTGTCTTCGAGTCCGATCGTCACAATCAGTTCATCCTCTTGGGTGGAATACAGCAAGCTGCCGCAGGTATCTAAACCGACATGGGTGGCAACTTCCACGTTAGGAGCATCGGTTTTGAGCAGGCGTTCGATCGCGCCCCAGTCGCCGAGGTCGTCCCAAGCAAAGGTCACGGGCAGGACAGTCGCTCTCTGAGTCGGTTCCATCAGGGCGTAGTCGATGCTTTTTTTCGGGAGTTCTGGGTAAGCCGCAACGCCTCTCGCTTCCAAGGGTTCCAAAATCTCGGGGGCGTACTTACGGAGTTCTTCGATCGCCACGTTCGCCTGAAACACGAACATGCCTGCATTCCAGCTATAGTTGCCCGCTGCGATAAATTCTTCAGCTTTGGCGCGATCGGGTTTTTCTGCAAAGCGATCGACTTTGTAAGCGGGAATGCCCGATGAAGATTGAAATTCGTCGGGAAGCTTCGGCCCTTGCTTGATGTAGCCATAGCCCGTGGAGGGAAACGTGGGCGTGATCCCCAGAGTCACAATGGTTTTGGATGCAACCGCGACATCTTGAGCGGCGCGTAGGGTTTGGGTGAATTTCTCCGGTTCTGCAATCCAATGGTCAGCAGGGAAGAAGGCGATCGCCACCTCTTTACTGTAGTGCTTCATCACTTCTAAAATGCTCCAAGTCACAGCAGGCGCGGTGTCTCGGCCTTCTGGTTCGATGAGAAGATTTCGTTCTGGCAGGTTCGGCAACTGATCTCTCACGCCAGCAGCTAGGGGTGCGGAGGTGACGACCCAGAGGTTTTCCCAGCCTTGGGATGCATCTAGAAGCCGATAAGCTGTAGTTTGGAGGAGGCTCTCACCGCTGCCGTCGAGACTGAGAAATTGTTTAGGACGATCGAGACGGCTCAGGGGCCAAAACCGTTCACCCTTACCGCCAGCTAAAACAATAGAAACGAGGGGCTGCTGAACTAAAGAAGACATATAAAATTTTTGAGTAGGGTAATGGGGACCGCATAGAATATAACGCTTCTAGCTTCCTAAAAATTCCCAATGCGCTAGAATCCATTTGGATTTTGTCAGTTTATAAAGAAGTTCCGAAGAAACGTGAATCCTTCCTGACCGTCAAAGATTAGCGCTTCTTGTTATGGTCACGATCGAGTCTTGCCGCTTGAATAGTTCTATGCATCTGTTTTTATAATGCCAATCTTCAAAAAGAGTCTCCGTCAGCTAGTTCTTCCCCATTTGACTAAGGGGATCGTTCTCATCCTTGGAAGCTTAGCGACCGCCGGAATCGGGGCGCTAGTTGCAGTGACGATCCCACTGCCCGGGACCATTGCGCCGCGCGAGGGACAGCGACTGCTTGGAGATATGTTTAAAAATGGCTTTCGCTATCAGGTCAAGCGCCCAATTAATATTTTGGTGATGGGAATCGATCGGGTCCTCGACGCAAAGCCCGGTTCGGATGAAATATTCAGCGGTAACAGTGACACCTTATTACTGCTTCACCTTGATCCGAGTCTACGAAGTTTGAATGTACTTTCCCTACCCCGCGATACCCAAGTTGAGATTCCCACCCTAGGCACGACCAAAATCAACCAAGCCAATCCTTCGGGTGGACCTGCATTGACGGGACAAGTCGTTACAGAAACCTTAGGCGGAGTGAAGGTCGATCGGTACGTACGCTTCAGTACTGACGCTTTTAGAGAGTTGATCGATCGAGTGGGTGGGATTGAGGTCAACGTTCCCACTGATATGGTTTACGAAGACAAAACCCAAAAGCTCAACATCGACCTCAAGCGCGGACCGCAAACTCTAAATGGCGACAAAGCTGAGCAGTTCGCCCGCTTCAGAGGCGACGAGTTAGGCGATATTGGCCGCGTCCAACGGCAACAAATCCTGCTAAAAGCGCTCCGTGAGAAATTGAGTAGTCCTTTGATGTTGCCCCGCCTACCGGGAATTGTTCAGGGAATGCAGCGATTCATCGACACGAATTTGACCCTGGAAGAAACTTCTGCGCTGCTTAACCATGGCTTTGGGCTAGACCAGAAGACGGTCAAAATGGTGCTACTGCCCGGTCGCTTCAGTGGAGCAAAGGAGTTTCAAGGAAGCTATTGGATTTTGGATCCAGATGGGCGCGATCGGATCATGAAGGAGTACTTTGATGTCGGCGTCGGCCAAGCTGACAGCGCCACAGCCCCTCTCCGCATCGTGATTCAAAATGCTTCTAATAATCCTGAAGCGGCACAGAATTTATTAGTTCAGCTTGCCAAAGCGGGCTATGAAAATGTGTCGATTTCGTCCGATCGGCCCGACATCCAAACCCAAACCCAAATTATCGTCCAAGGAGGCCAGTCCAAGGCTGCTGCTGCCATTCAGCATGTAATCGGGATTGGGATCTTGGAAACGAGTTCTACAGGGGAATTGGAATCAGATATTACGCTCAGAATTGGCAATGATTTTGGGAGGCAAAAGCTTTGACGTTGCCCACAATGTTTGACTTGCCCTTTGAAGACCCTGAAGATGAGGATGGTGGTTTGGCGGATACTTTTCATGGATTACAACCGCAATTGCTCGATGAGACCCTCTCACTACCGCAGTATCCAGAAGACCGGACTTATAGAGCTTTTGACCTTAATATCTACTATGACCCTGAGCATACAGGTTGGAACAAGCGTCCAGACTGGTTTCTAGTGGTGGGGGCACATCGACTTTACCAAGGACTCGTGCCCCGATGGAGCTATGTGATGTGGGAAGAAAAGATCGCACCCACGATCGTAATTGAATTTTTATCGCGAGGGACAGAGGGAGAAGATCTAGGTCGCTTTTATGACAAGACCCGACCCATCAGAAAAAAAGGAAAGCCACCCGAGAAATTCGTGGTGTACGAAGAGATTTTAAAAATTCCGCATTACATCGTCTACGATTGGCGAACCACTAAACTTCGCTATTTCCGGTTGCTCAATGGTCGCTACGAAGAGCAGCAGATTTCCCCGGACAATCCCAAGGTTTGGATTCCAGAACTCAATCTAGGAATGGGTTTGCGCACTGAAAGCTTTCGGGGAATTGTACAGCCTTGGCTTCGTTGGTGTGATGAGTCGGGCATCTTCTTTCCCACGCCTACTGAAACAGCCAATGCGATTGCCGAGCTGGCTCAAGCTCAAGCTGCTGATGCTCAAGCTCAACTCGAAGTACTTCAACAGCAACAAACTCAATCTGTTTTGAAGTTAGTGCAATTGGGATTGGAGGTACAGCAGATTGCGGAGATTGTCGGAGTGACGATCGCCCAGGTGACAGCAATCCAGGCAACGCTTTAATTAAATTTCAGGGCTAACCGATCGTCTCAATAATCCCCTTAGGAACCTCTGGCATCTTCCAGTAGCTATTGTGGGCCGTCCCACCATATAGAACAGAGGCGATCGTCGCCTTTGCGAGGCCCATAATTTTTTCGCCAAACGAGTTGGTCTGCACGAGGCGATCACTTACCTTAACGATCGCGCTGATATTTTGATCAGCGTTAAAAAATTGCTGGGTGATGCCTTCTAAGGGATAGGCAATGGGGTCGCCGGGGTGAATATAGTTATTCCAAGGCATTGCCGTACCTGTTGCTTCATGGAGCTTTTGAAGGAAGGCTTTCATATCTGGGGCAATGTCGTGGCTGTTTTTTTCGCCTGTGTTCATGAGGTTAAATAGAGCGATCGGCGATCCCAGGGTGTGAATGCTGCCGAGCTTGAGACCTTGCCCCGGATTTGCACCGAGTCCAAACAAAGTATCGCGAATCCGTTGAACGTTGGTCCAAGTATCTGGATCCACGGCTTTAAAGCCTTCACTGGTCCAGCGCTTTGCAAAGAGGATATCTAGAAGAATGACCGTGCCCCAGCTATGGGTGACGAGGTGCAGCCGATCGCCTGCCTTTAAGTTTTGCAGTTGCGCGAGGGCGCTGTTGTAGATAGAGTCCACCACTTCAGAACCGATCGATCGACTCAGATACAGTGCGCCATCGCCGACGAAGTTCAAAATCTCCTCCGATCGAAACCCTTGAAACCAGAGTTCTTTCCAGACGCTCGATTGCTGTAATCCTTGCTGCAACTGATCTAAAGCAGGTTCTCCGCAGGTTCCCCAAAAGCAGGGAACGGACTTGACCACTCGACCTTGGGCTTTGAGCTTTGTTTCTACGGGTTTAAAAATAGCCTGGGTGTTTTTGATGAAGTCTTCTTTCGAACGGGACTTCACCCCATGAACAAACAGGATGTAGTCGGTGGAGGGATTTGAAGTAGGGGCATTTGACATGAGGTGAACGATCGCAGCAGGGCGATCGGATAAAGGCATTAATAGCGAACACAAATAATGATTCACTGCCTAGCATAGCCATTCCGATCGAATTTGAATGTTTTGATAGATTAAGAAGCACATTGCTTTGGGATTACGATCAGGCCCGCCTTTGCTGAAACCAGTCCTGAAGCTGCGATCGGCAAGCCTCTTGTAAAAAGCCTCCCACAACCTGAAGCTTATGGTTTGATAAGGGGCTATCGGGAATATTCCACACGCTGCGAACTGCGCCTGCTTTCAGATCATCTGCGCCATAGATTAGAGTTTTGATTCGGGACAGACCGATCGCCCCAGCACACATCGCACAGGGTTCTAGCGTGACGTAAAGGGTGCAGTCCGTAAGATGCCAATTACGACGGGCAAGTCCTGCTTGGCGAAGGGCCAAGACTTCGGCGTGGGCGGTGGGGTCTTGGTCTTGTTCTCGTCGGTTCATGGCTTGGGCGATCGCCTGACCTTCACCATCGACCACAATGGCTCCCACCGGGACATCGCCCGCTGCTCCCGCTTGCTCCGCTAGGTCTAGTGCCTGTAGCATCCACGATCGATGGCGTAGATAGTCGGGATCATTGAGTTCGATGCTTGGGATAGGATAGGGCATAGATTTTGCAATGCGGCCCCACCATCATGTCCTATTCATCTGAACTGAGTACCCTAGGAACCTATCTTTGTGGGACTTTTGACAACACAGTCCAAGCTAAAGCGGATCCGATTTGGTACGTCAAGCTTCAAGTGTGGCATCGCCGAACCAATCTCTTCCAAGATGACAGCATTACAATTTTTGCGGAACAAGCAAATACTTTAAATCTCGACCAGCCCTATCGTCAGCGATTGATGCGATTACAGGAGAGTTCAGAAGGTCTGACGGTGCAGTTTTATGGATTTAAAACCCCTGGAAACGTTTTAGGTGCAGGCCAAAATCCAGATTTATTGGCCAATATTAGGCCGGATGAGATTGACTTTCTACCGGGCTGTCTTTTGAATGTCACAGCCCGATCGCTCAATGGAAAACCAGCCTTTGAAGCAGTTGCCCCGATCGGCTGCCGCTGCCAATTCAAATATGGCGATAAAATCGGCCAAGTATCCCTAGGATTTGCCGTTTCAGAAACTGAGTTTCATAGCTACGACAAAGGAATTGATCCAGAGACCCAAAAGCCGATTTGGGGAGCGTTAATGGGTCCGTATCAGCATCAAAAACGATCGAGCTAGTCATCAAGTCGCTCTCCTCAAGGAGAGAATTGTTATGCAACACTCCGAGGAACGCCTTCAAGGGCCTCTTCTTCAGTCGGGAAGATTTCAAATACAGAGTCCATCATCGTTACTTCAAAAACCAGCCGAGCCTCAGGATGTACGTTACAGATGCGGAAGCTGCCGCGTACCTTGTCGGCGTCGCGCATTCCAGCCACCAATGACGTCAAGCCCGAGCTATCGATAAAATTGACTTGTCCAAGGTTCACAACCACATGACGGCTTTGCTTGGAGATGCATTCTTGAAGGGTCAGACGAAATTGCCAAGCAGTCGTAATATCCAAGCGTCCGACGGGGGTAAGGACGATGACGGTGTTGCCGTCGGTGGTCATGTAGGTTTTCTGATCCATGCGCATTGCTCCCTGTTCTAAATCAATCACGACAGTCAACTCCTACTCAAAAAATATTCTCTTATATTTAGTTATGCCCAAAAAAATCCACTTAGAATCTCTATTCATGAACTTTTTAGACGAAACCCGAGAAGCACAGTTTCTGCGTGAAGAGAAATTTATTCTTTACCGATGTGTAAGTAGAGGTCGATGAACCTAGCAGATAGGGGTGTAAAACATTCACGGAAGTAGCCCTATCCAGAGAGAATAGGGCTACCAGTCTGGAGGTTTCAACCCCAGCTTGAAGTTTTAACCTTTCCAGTTAACCCAATCTTGAGGTTTGAGG
>JANMIS010000088.1:0-7323 GCA_031375925.1 Synechococcales cyanobacterium OTE_70_concoct_197_sub | reverse complement strand
CAGAAGCCGCTGCTAAAGTTGCGGTTCTCCAAGCAGCCGTGAGGGATCCTAAGATTTCTCTAGCGGATTTCAAAGAGCATGTGGAAGCGATGCAGCAAGTTCTATACGCTTTTGGGTCGGCGATGTATCAGGGAAGTCCTGCCTCAAATGCAGCGGCACCCAAATCGGCCAAGCAACCTGCCACGAATGATCCATTTGCCTTTGATCTGGATGACCTCGGCGATACTTCTCAGGATGAGACCATTCGGGTCGATCTCAACCCCTTTGGGACGGGTGGCGGTAATCCCTTTGCGGATGACTTTGACCAGGATGCAACCGTAACCGCTGATTATGAGGCGATCGATTAGCCTCGCTCCTCCAATCAGACCAGATTAAACACTCATGCCCAATCGAGACTGGTATAATGCGGGTCGGTTTTCCCTCCCATTACCGCCTTTCGTTGGGCATTCTTTGTTCGATACCCTAAGACCAGTCTTTACACTTTTCTTTTAGCAGCACCCCCGACCTATGGCGCGTGATTATTACGAAACCCTTGGCGTTGCCCGCAACGCAAACCAAGATGACGTCAAGCAGGCATTTCGACGTCTCGCGCGGAAGTATCACCCGGATGTCAATAAGGACCCAGGTGCCGAAGAAGCCTTTAAAGAAATCAGCCGAGCCTATGAAGTTATTTCGGAACCCGAAACCCGAGCACGCTATGACCAATATGGCGAAGCTGGGCTAGGTGGCGGCGGTGGCTACTCCCCAGATATGGGGGACATGGGCGGGTTTGCGGACATCTTCGAGAGCTTTTTCAACGGCTTTGGTGGTCAACAGCAGCAGCAACAAGGCCGTCGTCGTGGTGGGCCTGTGCGAGGCGATGACCTGAGGTTAGATCTGAAGGTTGACTTCCAGGATGCCATCTTCGGTAAAGAACGCGAAATTTCCATCAGTCACTTAGAAGCCTGTGGGGTTTGTAATGGCAGTGGGGCGAAGGCGGGAACACGACCTCGGACTTGCCCCACCTGCTCTGGCTCGGGTCAAGTGCGACGGGCCACTCGAACGCCCTTCGGCAGTTTTACCCAGGTCTCTACTTGCCCTACCTGTGCTGGAGTAGGTCAAGTTATTGAGGACAAATGCGAATCCTGTGGTGGCAATGGCCAAGTTCAGAAGAGCAAAAAGCTCAAAATTACCGTTCCTGCTGGAGTTGATAACGGCACCCGTTTGAGAGTCTCTGGCGAAGGCGACTCCGGAATGCGCGGTGGGCCTGCGGGAGACCTTTACGTCTACCTCTTTGTCAATGAGGACAGCCATTTTCAGCGCGATGGCATCAACATTCTGTCAGAGCTGAAAATCAGCTATTTACAAGCGATCTTGGGATCACGCCTCGCAGTGAAGACTGTGGATGGTGATGAGGAGATTGACATTCCTGCGGGCATTCAACCCGGGACAGTTGTGACGCTTGAGGGGAAAGGCGTTCCGCGCTTGGGGAATGCCGTTAGTCGAGGGAATCACCTTCTCACCGTTACAGTTGAGATTCCCAAAAAGGTCGGGGCGGAAGAACGAGAACTTCTAGAAAAACTGGCCAAGCTTCGAGGAGATGCGGTCGGAAAGGGTGGTGTAGAAGGGCTTTTCGGCAAAATATTCGGAACATAACTGTGAGCGACATGAGCCAATCTCCTATGAATAAGCCAGCCGATGCTTCACTTAATCTGCGGGGCACGCCCTGCCCTATTAATTTTGTGCGATCGAAGCTTAAGCTAGAACAGATGCACCCAGGGCAAGTGTTGGAGATTTGGCTAGACCCCGGTGAGCCGATCGAACAGGTTCCCGATAGCCTTCGCATGGAAGATTACATTGTGGAATCCGTTGACGATCGGGGTGACTTTTTTGCCTTAAGGGTTCGTCGTCCATGACTGAAGCGCCCGTTGGTCTAAACCATCCTGAAGCTCTCACCGGAACTGTTCTTGCAATTCAAGCTAACTATTATTGTGTGCAAATTGATGGGGTGATGGGGGATGGCGGGGTAGAGGCGAGTCCCGATCGGCTCTTACCGCTTTGTACGCGCCGAAGTCGACTAAAAAAAATCGGGCAGCAGGTGATGGTGGGCGATCGGGTTCAAGTTGAAGAGCCAGACTGGGAAAGTGGTCGTGCGGCTATTTTTCACGTTGAGGAACGTCGATCGCAGCTCGATCGACCGCCTGTTGCTAATGCCGATCAGATTCTTCTGGTGTTTGCTTTAGCGAAGCCTGCATTAGATATTTCTCAGCTCAGCCGTTTTCTTATTAAGGCCGAGTCCACAGGCATCGAAGTCTGCCTTTGTCTTAGCAAGAGCGATCTGATTCCCACGCCCCATCGAGAAGTTTGGTCCGATCGGTTACGGGCATGGGGCTATGATCCAGTTTTTATCAGTTCCTACACGGGACTTGGAATTGAAGGCTTAGCTGAGCGACTGTCTCAGCGCATGACCATTGTTTCAGGACCCTCGGGTGTCGGCAAATCTAGCCTGATTAATATGCTCGTCCCCGCCGCGAAGCTTCGCACCTCCGCTGTTTCCGGAAGATTAGAGCGCGGTCGTCACACCACTCGGCATGTAGAACTGTTTGAACTAGAAAAAGGCGGTTTATTGGCAGATACACCGGGCTTTAATCAGCCGGATATGGATGTAACGCCTATGGAGTTGATGAATTATTTCCCTGAAATTCGATCAAGGCGGTCCAAGCGAAGCTGTCAGTTTTCGGATTGTCTGCATCTTCAGGAACCAGGCTGTCGGGTCCGGGGTGACTGGGAACGCTATGAACTCTATACCAAGTTCTTAGAGGAAGCGATCGTCCTTCAGTCCAATCTTTCACAACAATCCGCCCCCGACGATGCGCTTAAAAAGAAATCAAACCGTGATGGCGAAGTGACCTACGAACCTCGCCTAAAAACAAAATATCGCGCTGAATCCCGCCGATCGCAACAGCAGGCTATTCAGGTGATGAAAGGTAAAGTGGGGAATTGGTTAGAGGATAATGAAGATAACTAGGGAATTGCCAACAAATACGATCCCATCCGGACTTTGCTAGCGCAACGCTTCGCGAACGGCTCCCCTCATTCCTCGACTCGGAATCCAGTGGGCTGAGCGGAGTCGAAGTCCACGATACAAGGTTGCTAATTTATTAGTGATAAAAAAGGGACGATCGCAATATTACGATCGTCCCTTTTTTATCAAATTCAGAATTCTAAACGGCTGCAAAGAATTCTTTGGACTTGACAGGATCAGGTGTCATCGTCTTGGATCCAGGCTGCCAGCCTGCGGGGCATACTTCATCAGGATGGGTCTGAACATGCTGAATTGCTTGCAACGTACGAAGCGTCTCATCAACGCTACGACCGAAGGACAAGTTATTGATCGTAGAATGCTGAATCACACCATCTTTGTCGATGATGAATAGGCCACGCAACGCGATGCCTGCATCTGGATCCAACACGTTATAGGCGGAAGAGATCGTCTTTTTCAAGTCAGCGACCAATGGGTAGTTCAGATCGCCTAGGCCACCGCTCTTACGATCGGCTTGAATCCAAGCTAAGTGGGAGAATTCGCTATCCACCGACACACCGAGGATTTCGGTGTTGAGGGCTTTGAATTCGGAGTGACGATCGCTGAAGGCTGTGATTTCAGTGGGGCACACAAAGGTGAAGTCCAGTGGGTAGAAGAAGAGAACCGTATATTTGCCGCGATAGTCAGACAACTTGATCGTCTTAAATTCTTGGTCAATGACTGCCGTTGCAGTAAATTCAGGAGCAGTTTGACCAACCCGTAGACATTCAGACATATTGGCGTTCCTATTAATAAAATCTTAAGAATCATATCAGAAAAACCACAGTCATAACGGTTTTGAGTTATGAGCTTTTTGGCAGATTTTGAGATGCGTTTTGAGATAGGTTTTGCGAAATGCCTCGGATGACTAGGGTATTTCCCTGCCACTGCGCCGAAACCAGGCCGAGATCTGACAGCTTTTTCCAGCGGGGATCGTTCATGATTTCGCTGGGTAAGGATAGCAGCACTTCAGTTTCAGTTTCCACGAGTTCGCCTTCGTAGCTGACATCAGGCAGGGCTGCTTGACGGGAAAAGTTAGGGGCGATCGGCAACTCTAAAGCACTTCCGGTCGAGGGAATATGGAGTTTGTAGCGACTATTGAGATCGTCGAGTTCGGCAAGTTTGAGAAGTTTTTCTTCGATGCCGTGAATGAAAACGACGTGCTGCGGTCGTAGATTGTGAATCACTTGCGGCAAAGTCGCGCCATCACAGTGATCCGGTAAACGATAGGTTTCGGTCTCGGGGCAACGATCGGTTTCAGGCATCAAGACAACCCAGTCCGAACGCTGCATTAACGATCGCGTCCAAGTTGGCCAGGAATCATCCGGTGAATTCAATTCTTGAATCAACAGGATTTGTGGGACTGACGGCAAATTCAAATCGTTAGGAACCAAATCGTTGGAGATCTGAAGCTGATCCAAACGCTCTAAGCGCTGAATCCAAGGACGAATGGTGGTGTCTAGGAAGAGTGCTTGATAGCGGGCGAAGTTTTGGATGCTGCTGGGGAAGCTGGGGATCAAGCGTTCATACTGTTCACAAACCGCTGCGATCGTTTCATCGACCCAGACATTGACCGATCGGCCCGAAAATAAATGATGACTCCGTAGCAAAATCAAAATTTCCTGCGCTAGCCCCAAGGCCGGAACAGGCATCAACACCGACTGGCCTGACTCCAAAGCCCGATCGAGCTTTTCCATCAGTTGCGTTTCGAGTTGGCGGCGGTGAGGGTAGCGATCGGTGCCGTAGGTGCCTTCAATAATGAGAACGTCGGGCGCAAGACCACGCAGCTCCTCAAGCTTTAATCCCTCGGTGAGGCGGGAGTTTGCGATGGAGAGGTCTCCGGTGTAAAGCAGCGTACAGGGTCGATCACTACGTCCATCCGTCAGCAACATCATCGCAGCTCCCGGCAAATGTCCCGCTGGCAACAATTGCACGGTTAAGTTAGGGCACAATTCTATGACCGATCGCCAAGGTAAGACTTCGATCGTGCCCGGACTAATGCCGGGATTAACAGACTCTATTAAAGCGGCTGTGACTTCGCTGCTGTAGATGGGAACCTGGGGAAAGGCGTGATGGAACGCTAGAAGCGATCGAACATGATCGGGATGAGCATGGCTGCACAACACTAAGTCTGGCGGCGCGGTTTGGAGCAGAGTAGACCGATCGCGCAGTCCGCAATCTAATAAGATGCGATAGCCCGCAATCTGAACTTCGACGCAGACCCCTTCATCCGATCGTCCGGTCCCGTAGAAAAAACAGTGCAGCATGATCCGTCGCGTAAAGTGGCCGGACTTTGCTAACGCAACGCTTCACGAACGACTTCGTTCAGCCCTTAAGACTGCGTAGCCCTCAAGACTGCGTGGACTGAGCGGAGTCGTAGTTTACGTCCGCAAGGACTAGTCCAAAATCTAGTGAGCAGACCCATTGCCGTGATAGTCATCGCTATCATAAAAACCGTTCTTTGTTCCGAAAAAGAGGCAAGCGATCGGAAAAATGCAAGCGATGACGATCAACATTTGTTTTACATCCATGGAACTCACCTTTAAATAATAAAATCTAGAAATTTGCATGGCATGAATATGAATTTCATGTCACTCAAAGACGATCGTAGCGAATGGTTTCAAAGATTTGCAAAATGCAAGAATAATTAAAGGTTTTGAAAAGAATGTGCCCCGAGACTCAATGCTACCAACCTCCGTAATATCTCCAGAATGGCTTAGCCGATCGGCCCTCGCGGTCGCCCCAGACCTGATCGGCTGCGCCCTAGTCCGGCAATTTCCCAATGGCCAACAGCTACGCGGCATCATCGTCGAAACCGAAGCTTACGAAGCCGGAGACCCCGCCTGTCACGCCTATCGAAAACGCACCGATCGCAACGCCGTCATGTTTGGCCCAGCGGGCTATGTCTACGTCTATCTCATTTACGGAATCTATCACTGTGTCAATGTTGTGACCGATCGGGATGATTTCGCAAGCGCAGTCTTGATTCGCGCTTTGCAAATGGAGACCATTCCACCGGATTTGCCTCCCGAAGCCAGAATTAACCCCAAGGACAAACCCGAGCGCATCGCAGCGGGACCCGGCAAACTCTGTCAGGTCATGGCGATCGATAGGTCTCTAACCCATACAAAACTCGACAAAACTCAAGCCCTGTGGCTCGAACATCGCAGTAGCGCTTGGCAGCAAGCCCTCGAAGCCCAAACCCACCACCTCGTCCAAACCACCCGCATCGGGCTGACCCAAGGGGTTGATTTACCCTGGCGTTGGTACCTGGAAAATTGCCGTGCGGTCTCTAAAATTTAGACCCGGATTTAGACCAAAATCCTGCTCGAAATTTAAGTGCGGAATTTAGCTGCGAGAGCCTGTATTCTCTAAAGGTGATTCGTCATCTGATCACAGGGTTTCTTGATATGGTGGAGATCCTATTGAGTAATTTCTATGAAATTGCTGAAAAAAATGATCCGATCGGCGTATTTTCGCCCATCCTAAATAAGAGATTTTTGAGGACTGGCTGATCCTATGACTACGAAGCAACTTCTTCAGGAAATTCCCTCAGACCTTCTAGTTGAGCGGATGCCTCGTCATGTGGCAGTCATTATGGATGGCAACGGTCGCTGGGCCAAGCGTCGAGCTATGCCTCGCATTATGGGACATCGCAAAGGCGTCGATGTCCTAAAAGATTTATTACGCTGCTGTCGAGACTGGAAAATCGAAGCCCTGACCGCCTATGCTTTTTCCACAGAAAACTGGGGTCGCCCTATGGAGGAAGTGGAATTTCTGATGACGTTGTTTGAGCGGGTTTTGCGGAAAGAACTGCGGGAAATGATGAGCGAAAACGTTCAAATTCGCTTTGTGGGAAATTTAGAAGTGTTGCCAAGCTCCTTGCGAGGGGAAATCGATCGCGCCGTTTCCATGACCAGCAGCAACACGGGGATCAAGTTCACCGTCGCCACTAACTACGGCGGTCGCCAAGAAATCGTCCAAGCTTGTCGATCGATCGCAGCAGCCGTCAAGCAAGGCACGATCGCGCTAGACGACATCGATGAATCCGTGTTTGAGCGCCACCTGTACACCAACGGAATCTGCGATCCCGACCTCTTAATCCGCACCAGCGGCGAAATGCGAATCAGCAACTTTTTGCTTTGGCAGATGGCCTACGCCGAAATCTACGTCACCGACACCATGTGGCCTGACTTCGATCGGACCCAGTTTCACTCTGCGCTGCGGGACTACCAAAGCCGCGAACGAAGATTTGGGAAGGT
>JANMIS010000067.1:0-12623 GCA_031375925.1 Synechococcales cyanobacterium OTE_70_concoct_197_sub | reverse complement strand
CCGAGCCGATCCAACGGTACGTTTTTGAGCAAGGCCAAGCGTTGTTCTTCGCTTAAGCCGTGGGTCATGTCTGTGGCGATAAAGCCTGGCGCCACGACGTTGACAGTGATGCCACGGGAGCCGACTTCGATTTTGACGGGAACCGTGGTGGTGGTGCTGGAGTTGCGATTGGCTTGGGCCACGATCGTAACGTCATTAGCCGAAACAACCAGTGGAGCCTCAACAACTTGGGGAACTTCTGACTGGGGCATCGTCGTCAGTTCAGGAGTGGAGACCGCCGCGATACGATCGGATGATCCAGAACTCGCAATTTCAGAAACTTCAAGCTGAGCTTCCGGATTGGCCAAAACAGGCGCGGAGAAAGTTTCAGCACTGGCCGATTGGGCTGAATGGACGATCGCACCGAGGGAGACGATCGGAATCAGCAGCAATTTATTATTCATAGTCACAAAATCCAAACGAATTGAGAAAGTTATCTACAGCACTCTGTTTGGATCTACAGGCGTTTGGCGGGCTGACGGGAAGTATACATTTAAAAATTAAAAATCTTTACGACGGACGATAAAAGATCGATCGTCTGTGGCGTGAATAATTTACCTGCTCAGCACATCGAGTTGTGTTTTGGGCGGCAAGCCATGCCCTTACGGATCTCTGGCCGGATTTGTAGGGGCATGGCCATGCCGTGCCCAAAACACCAAGAAGAAGAGATCAAGACTCCGATCGTTTGTTCTAAACTAATCAACAGAGACCAACGATCGGGACAGGCTAGGCCGTCATTTAAAATGCAAAATCGAACATCTCACAACATCAGCCGAAAACTCCTCAATAGCAAAACCGTGACCTTGGTGATTTGCTTTGTTTTGATTCCGCTGATCTTGATTCTGCTGTCGGTGCGGCCTGCGATCGCCTCCACCCCAAAGCATTTTGACGAGTTGACCTACAAGCCCCTCCCCGAACTGAAGCTCCCACCCTACGAACAATTCAAGCTCAAAAACGGCATGACCGTCTTCCTCATGGAAGATCACGAGCTTCCCCTCGTCAGCGGTAATCTCATGGTCCGCACGGGTAGCCGTAACGAAGCCAACGATCGCATCGGACTTGCATCCATCACTGGGTCAGTGATGCGATCGGGCGGCACCGTGAAAACTCCCGCTAATCCACTCAATGAACTGCTCGAACAAAAAGCAGCCTCGATCGAATCCGGCATCAGCGTCAACGCCGGAACCGTCAGCTTCAGCAGCCTCACAGAAGATCTAGAACCCGTCTTCAACCTCTTCGCTGACGTGATTCAAAACCCGGCCCTACCCCAAGACAAAATCGACCTCACGAAGTTTCAAGTGCGCGGCGGCATTGCAAGACGCAATGACCAAGCCAATGGCATCTTGTCCCGTGAGTTTCGCAAATTAATTTATGGCGAAACCAGTCCCTACGCTCGAACCGTGGAATACGCCACGATCGATCGCATTACCCAATCCGATATTCAAAGCTTTTACCAATCCCAATTCCAACCTGAAAACTTCCTCCTCGGCATCATCGGCGATATCAATCCCGCTGAAATGAGAAAAACGATCGAGGCAAAATTTGGCAGTTTTCAACCCAAGACCAGCAGCACAAAACCAACTCAATCACAGCCTATCCAACAAGCCAAAACTTCAGGCATCTTCTTTGCAAATAAACCCGAACTGACCCAAAGCTCTATTCAAATCGGCCATCTCGGCGGCAAAGTCAACGATCGGGACTACCCTGCACTCTCCGTCATGAATGATATTTTAAATGGCTTTGGGGGACGGTTATTTAACGAGGTTCGATCGCGCCAAGGACTTGCCTACAGCGTCTATGCTGCTTGGAGTCCACAGTTTGACTATCCTGGCATCTTCGTCGCGGGAGGCGATACCAAATCGGAATCTACCGTGCCGTTCATTCGCAGTGTGGTGAAGGAAATCGATCGCATTCGCACAGAACCTGTAACGGCTGAAGAACTGCAACGTGCCAAAGATTCGGTGATCAATTCATTTGTCTTTAACTTTGATGATCCAGCAAAAGTGCTATCCCGCGTCATGCGCTACGAATACTTTGGCTACCCCAAAGACTACCTCTTCCAATATCAAAAAGCCGTCGTCGCCACCACCGTCCAAGACATCCAACAAGCGGCCCAACGCAATCTAAAACCTTCGCAGCTTGTCACGATGGTCGTAGGAAATGACAAAGCGATCGTCCCTGCGCTATCCACTTTAAATCAATCGATAAAAACCGTAGATATCACCATTCCAGGATTGAAATCCGGTGCTAAACAATGATTGAAAAACTCGGAATTTTACAAGGCGACATCACAAAGCTCGCCACTGATGCGATCGTCAATGCCGCTAATGAAAGCCTTCTGGGCGGCGGCGGGGTAGATGGTGCCATTCATCGGGCAGCAGGTCCGCAACTGTTAGTAGAATGCCGATCGCTTAAAGGCTGCAACACTGGAGAAGCTAAAATAACTAAGGGCTATAACTTACCTACGAAATGGATTATTCACACGGTAGGTCCTGTATGGAGTGACGGTCGATCAGGTGAACCGGAAGCACTGCGATCGTGTTATTTGGAATGCTTAAAGCTTGCTGTAAAACACAATATCAAAACTATCGCGTTTCCATCTATTAGCTGTGGCGTGTATGGTTTTCCGATTGATCAGGCGGCGCGCATTGCGATTGGGACGACGATTGAGTTCTTGAAGACTGAAACTAGAATTGATGGCGTGAGCTTTGTTTGTTTCAGCGACGAAGATTATGATGCTTATGTTGAAGTCTTTGGGGAGTTGTGTTAGGAATTCAAGAACGATCGGACGGTTTGCTTAAGGGTGCGATCGTTACTTTAAACCAAGCTATGAATCCCAACAGGTTTCATTTTATGAAACCAGACCCGAAGAACCGATCGCAGCCATCATAATTCAAGCATCGTTACCTTGGTTCAGCCTATGAGTATGACTATGCGATCGATGGCGCAATCTCCCAGAACGGGAATCGACGCTCGCCTCTACCAAATCGGTTTTCTCAGCCTCTTCCTACTCTTGGGCATCCTCACACGCGACTGGACCCTCCACCCCGAAATTATCCTCACCGCAATCACAGCCGCCCTCAGCACCCAACTTTTCTTTCTTAAAATCTCCCTTGATAAAGAGGAGCTAGGGGAATCGAGCTTAAATAAACTTGGAATCGAGTCTTTTTATAGTCCCATGATCACCGCCCTGGGCATGTCCATCCTGCTTCGGGTTGAACATTGGTGGATTATGGCATTGGCCGTTTCGATCGCAATTTCATCTAAATTTTTAATCCAATTTAATCAAAAACATATTTTCAATCCTGGCAACTTTGGCATTGTCATTGCGCTTCTCTTCAGCCGTGGAGCCTGGGTTTCACCGGGGCAGTGGGGGGAATCTATGTGGTATGTCATATTGTTCTTGATCTGTGGTGGATTAGTCTTACGAAAAGTCGGACGCTGGGACACCACGATCGCCTTTCTCGCCTTCTACCTTGCCCTTGAAGCTGGACGCAATCTCTATTTGGGTTGGACGTGGGATGTATGGAGCCATCGCATGATGAGCGGCTCACTCGTTATGTTTTCGTTTTTTATGATTACCGACCCCCGAACCATTCCCAATTCTCAAGTCTCAAGACTCATTTGGACATTCACGATAGCAGTTCTTACCTTCGTGTTTAGAAATTACTTCTTCATGAACACGGCTGTATTTTTTGCATTGTTCTTATCAGCACCTCTCACATTAATTTTAGATTGGGTATTTAAAGCCGATCGGTTTGATTGGTTACAGCCTAATAGCGTTGTCAAATCTGTTTAGTTCATTTATTCGCTTAATAATCACCATGAAATTATTACGATCGTTCTTCGTCTCATTCCTAGCAATCATCTTAGTATTTACAAATACATTGCCAGCATTGGCCTTCTGCGGGTTCTACGTCGCCAAGGCAGATTCTAAACTGTATAATCAAGCTTCCCAAGTTGCGATCGCCCGCTCAGGCGATCGGACCATTCTCACCATGGCCAACGACTACCAAGGAGAAGCCAAAGATTTCGCCATGGTCGTACCTGTCCCAACCGTACTCAGCAAAGAACAAGTCAAAGTCGCCAACCCGGCCATCATGGAACGCCTTGATGCCTTCAGCGCACCCCGGCTCGTAGAATACTTCGACGAAAATCCCTGCGAGGTACCCAAACTCTATGAAAGTTTCGATCGGATGCAACCCGTACCATCCGTCGCACCTCAAGCGATGAAGCGTGCACGATCGAATGCCTTAGGTGTAGAAGTCGAAGCGCAATTTAATGTCGGCGAATATGACATTGTGATCTTGAGTGCAAAAGAATCCGGCGGTCTCGAAACTTGGCTCCAAGAAAGCGGCTACAAAATTCCCAACGGCGCAAAAGACTTACTCAAACCCTACATTCGCCAAAAGCTAAAATTCTTCGTCGCCAAAGTTAACCTCGAAAAATTTGAAGGCTCTGGCTTCACCAAACTCCGCCCCATCCAAATCGCCTACGAATCACCGCGATTCATGTTACCCATCCGTCTCGGCATGGTCAACGCCCAGCAAGCTCAGGATTTGATTGTTTACATCCTCTCGCCTAAAGGCCGCGCCGAAGTCGCCAACTACCGCACTGTCCGCATTCCCTCAGATGTCAACATTCCCCCATACGTCAAAGGCGAATTCAGCAACTTCTACAAATCCATGTTTACGACCAGCTACGATCGGGAAAACCGTAACGTCGCCTTTCTAGAGTACGCATGGAATATGGGCAACTGCGATCCTTGCTCCGCCGACCCGCTCAACCCAGACGAACTCAAGCAAGCAGGCGTTTTTTGGCTAGAGCAACCCATGGGCACCAACAAACCACCGCAAAATATCTGGGGCCGTCGTCGTCCGATGCCAGCTAGCTCAAATGTTTTCATCACCCGAATGCACGTCCGCTACACCCGCGACAAATTCCCCGAAGACCTCATGTTCCAAGCCACCAATAACCAAGAAAACTTCCAAGGTCGCTACATCATGCAGCATCCCTACCTGAACGAAACCAACTGCGATGCCGGAAAACAATATCGCGCTAGCCTGCCAAAACGCTTTGACCAAGAAGCCCAAACCCTATCAAAACTCACAGGCTGGAAAATCGAAGACATCCGTAAGAAGCTTCCGTCTGTGAATTTAGCAGATGTTGGTTGGTACGATCGGTTCCGCGCCTACGTCCGATAGGGAAAATAATTTGGCCATCTCCAGATCAAGATAACGCCCAAAGGTTCAAAGATTTTGCATAATAGAGCTAAGACTGCTGATATCAATCGATAGAACCCGAGAGGATTCCATGCTTTTTGCTGTATTGAGATTTGCTGTGACGATCGCCCTATTAGGAATTTACGTTCACTTTGGCTCTAAGTTTTGGTCAGGATTTCGTCAGACCAATTTTACCAGTGGCCGCATTTTGCTGACGCTTCTGTGGCCTGCCTGTTTTGCGATTAATCCATCCTACCGTCGCAACTTTCGTAAAGCATTGCGCGGCCAGTAGGGCGTAAACTGGGGAATAGCAAATCCCGCATCAGTTCATTTACCCGTCATTGCTTCCTGTGGAAATTCCTAAGCTAACGCCCTACGCTGACAACCTATCGCAAGTTGCGGCTCGTTTCGATCGCGAGTACCGCCGTGATCCGGTGAGTCTGCCGCCCGAGGTCGAGTCTATGTCTATCTTTCAAGACTGGGCCTCCGGAAAGCTTCAAAATCGTATGGCGTCGCCTTTTTGGGAATTAATGAAGCCGAAGAAAAACGATCGATGTCTGGATCTGGGCTGTGGGCTGAGTTTTTTAGTGTTTCCCTGCTGGCGGGAGTGGGATGCTCACTTTTATGGTCAGGATATTAGCACTGTGGCAAAGGATTTAATTAATTCCCGTGCGCCACAGTTGAATTCAAAAACATTTAAGGGCGTTAAGCAAGCAAGTGCTGATGCATTGGATGCCTATGAGATTGATTTCTTTAATTGGACGATCGCGACGGGGGTAAGTTGCTATGGGGATTTGGGCTATTGGGGGCAGGTGTTGAGTGCTGTGAAAAAAGTGCTAAAACCGGGTGGAAGTTTTGTTTTTGATGTGGTGAATCCGGAGGCAGAAGGCGCTGAGAATTGGGCAATTTTGGAAACCTATTTGGGGTCCGAAGTGGGGTTGGAATCCATTAATGATTGGGAAAAAGCGATTCAGGGGAGTGGCGCTAAAATTAAACAACGCAAATCCCACGAATGCTTTGAATTATATCGTGTCATGTTTGATTAGGGGTTTTACGGCGGCTTGTCGATAGTAGAATTGAAACAACAAAGAGAAGGTTGAAATATGTTTAATCTAGGTTGGCCAGAAGTGGCGATCGTCTTGCTCATCGCTGTGGTCATTTTTGGTCCGAAGAAGCTCCCAGAACTCGGGGGCAGTTTTGGGAAAACGTTGAAAGGATTTAAAGAAGGCATGATGGGTAAAGACTCTGACGGAGAAAGTTAGGTATGCGGTTTGATGTGGTGACTTTGTTTCCGGAGTTTTTTGAATCGCCCTTGAATTCAGGACTGATCGGCAAAGCGATCGCCAACCAAATCGCCGAAGTCCAATTTACCAACCCCCGAGACTTTGCCCCGGGCAAACATCATAAGGTGGATGATGTGCCCTATGGAGGTGGGGTCGGGATGGTGATGAAGGTGGAGCCTTTATTTGCTGCGATCGAAAGCTTGCCCGTCTATCCTCAACGCGAAGTGATTTATTTCACGCCTCAGGGTGTTCCCATGGATCAAGCGATGTTCAAAACATTATTGACCTATGACCAATTGGTGTTGCTCTGTGGCAATTACGAAGGGGTGGATGAGCGAGTGATGAGCCTTGTGACGCGGGAGATTTCTCTAGGAGATTTTGTCTTGACGGGAGGGGAGATTCCTGCGTTGGCATTGATTAATGGAACAGTCAGGTTAATGCCAGGAACCATCGGCAAGGAAGAGTCGCATCAGTGTGATAGCTTTGAAGACGGGTTGCTTGACTTTCCCCACTACACGAGACCGCCCATTTTTCGCGATTTAGAAGTGCCTGAAGTGCTGCGATCGGGCAATCATGCGGCGATCGCTGCTTGGCGAAAACAACAGCAACAGGAACGTACACGCGATCGTCGTCCCGATTTGTATGCGAAATGGATCAGCGAATCGAATCTCTAAGACTTAATCCATTAATTTACGGCCCTTTGTTTCGATCACCCAAGGCAACGCTGCAATGCCTAACAGCGGGATAAATCCGACGAAAAATAGCACCCCAAAGGCACCCTGCAACACATTCGCTTGTTGTGATGCAATATAGCCCACTAGAAAGGGACCGATCGCAGTGATCAATCGTCCAGTGTTATAGCAAAACCCAGATCCTGTGCCTCGCAATCGAGTGGGAAAAAGCTCGGGGAGGTAATAGGTGAAGCTCCCAAAAATGCCAAATACAGATAGCCCGATCGAAAAATATAAGCCTGACCAAATGTGAACGACCGCCGGAGCAGAAATCCCAAATGTCACTAGAACCGCGATCGCAGACAAGAAGAAATAAATGCCAAACATCCAGCGTCGCCCTAAGTATTTGGCCGCCGGAATAGTTAGTAACGTCCCAATTAATCCGCCTGCGTTAAAGCTATACGTCGTCGAGGTTTTCCATTGTTCTATCATGACCTGTGACGCTACAATCCCTTCATTTTTGGCTGATACTTGTGCCAATCCAGAAGCCACGACTGGAAGAAATGCATTACAGCTCCACCAGGTCAACAGTGCAATCAGTGCCATTAAAAATCCACTGCGCGTTGCTGCGCGATGTTCGGGTGTGAATAGCTCCCTTAGACGCGCTGGAGGTGCATGATCTGCTATCTGTTGCCAGCGATCGGGTTCTTTTACAAAAAGCGGAACGATAAATGCGATCACAGCAGGAATTAAACCACACAGAAACACAACTCTCCAAGAAGTTTCTGGGCTATCGGGCATCATGACTCGGGCGATTTGATCATTGACAAAGGTGGCTAAAAATAAGCCCATCGGTGCTGAAGTGTAGAGCAATGCACCGCACTCAACCCGAGACTTTTCGGGCACAACTTCTGCAACCATCGAAGCCCCCGCCGCCCATTCGCCCCCAATGCCCAAACTCGCAACCATCCGACAGATCATCAGGACCCAAATATTGGGCGCAAAGGCACAGCTAAATGTCCCAAACGCATAAAGCAGCATGGTGTACAGCAGCGTTTTTGTTCGCCCAATTCGATCGCAGATCTTGCCGAATACAATCCCCCCAACCGCCCAGCCAATGAGTAAAACAGAGGTTAACAATCCCGTCCAAAAAAGTGTGGCAGACTTGGCCGCCGCAGAGCCGATCGTTAAGCCCAGCAGCGTCGGTACAGCATTGGGCGCAACATAATTAAACAACAATCCATCAAAAATATTGAAGCCCCATCCTAACCAGGCTGCAAACAACACCGTCCACTGATAACCTGTCAAACGCAGCATGTAATATGTCCCCTAACTTTTTGATTATTCCAACATCGATCGCACCACCGTTATCGTTTGCCCAGAAGTCAAATCGATCGGTTGATTGCCCTTGTCTTCGCGCACCCCCAGAGGCACATTTTCCACAGGCAGCTTGATCCATTGCCCATCATTTGTCCCGATCGCGACATAGGTTTCGGGGAAGGCTACCGTCATCCCCACAACGGTGTCGGACTTCTGAGTGAACTGGAAAATATGCTGACCCAGATCGCCAAAATTACAGATTTTTAGCACACCTACAGTCATTCGTTTGCCGTAGCCTTGGGCCGATAGCATCAAAAACTCATCCTCATAGCCTGCGATCGCCCAACCGACAAATCGCTCTAGTTTAAGCACCTTGGTTAATTGACTTCCCGCCGTCGTTCGAGCCGCCAAGGGCAAACTCTCCTGATTGATTTCTACCCGAATGACTCGGCCCATACTGGTGCAAACAACCAATTGATCCCCCTCTTCCACAAACCCCATTTGCGCGATTCGATCGTCCTCTTTTAACTTAAAGGCCACTAAACCACGACTCGTCGCATCCGTTAATTCAGACAGTGCCACACGCTTAATTTTGCCTTGCTCAGTGAGCATCAGGAGTGCTTGCTGCTCAGCAGGCTCGGGCCATACAAAGATAGAAACGATCG
The DNA here is from genome assembly GCA_031375925.1 of Synechococcales cyanobacterium OTE_70_concoct_197_sub. Taxonomy (GTDB): domain Bacteria; phylum Cyanobacteriota; class Cyanobacteriia; order Leptolyngbyales; family Leptolyngbyaceae; genus JAAFJU01. Next base: position 3,423 of record JANMIS010000067.1, on the reverse strand, counting down.
TCACACCCTCTGCACTCACGCTGTTGGGCAAACAAGACAGCAGCGAAATATTGTCACCCTTGGGAATGTCTTTTACTAATAAAGGATAGACCTTACCCTGATTGGTTAAGACCCAAAGCGTTTGGTCCAACATCAGAAATTCTGTTTGAAGGGTTGGGTCTTCCAGCGCAGTTAGGTTTTCCGGTAAGGCGTTTTCTACTTCGCGCTGAAGCCGATCGTACACACTTAATCCCATGCGACGAATCATTCCATTATGGGTCACTTCGATCGCATTTTCCTCTTCCTCTAGTTCCAATACCTTGGGTTCAGGTTTGGGGGCTGCTGCTTTAGGCGCTTTGGGTGTGGCTTTGGCAAAAGCAGTCGGAATGGCAACGGGCGTGACAATGGAAGTGATAGGCGTGGGTTCTACAATCTCAGGTTCAAACTCAGCCTCAAGTTCCAAATCAAACTCCGTTTCAATGTCTTCTGAATCCACATCAACTGTTTCCATCAATGCCTCAGTCACTTCAGACTTGGACGATTTAGGCGGTTTGGGCGGTTTGGGAACACGGGGTTTCTTGATAGCCTTAGGTGGCGTGTCAAGTTGAATGATCCGGGTTCGACGGGCATCACCAAACTGTTTTTTCAACGATCGCAAATCTTTCTTTAAGGCTTTCAGCAATTCCTTACGATCGTTCAAGACCTTCTGAAGACCTGCGACTTTGATAGATAACTCATCAAACTCCTTTTGAAGGTTTTGCCGCTCTAATCCGGTCAAACGGCGCAAGGGCATTCCCAGTACCGCATCCGCTTGACGATCGCTCATGTCAAAGCTGTCCTGAAGTCGGAGCTTTGCAGTACCGCCATCCGGCGAATTTCGCAATATTTCGATCACCGCATCCAAGTTTTCCAATGCCAACAGCCAGCCTTCGACAATATGCTGCCGAGTCTCCGTTTGGTCCAACTCATAACGGTAGCGCTTCGTCAGCGTCTCCTCCCGAAACGCCAAAAACTCCTCCATGGTTTCCCGCAGCGTCATCAGCTTGGGCTTGCGATCGGTCAAGGCCAACATAATGGTTCCGAAGGTGTTCTGCAACGCCGTTTGACGATGGAGGTCGTCGAGGATTTTGTCTACACTGGCATCGCGTTTTAGTTCAATGACGACGCGGATGCCTTCCCGATCGCTCTCGTCCCGCAGGTCAGAAATGCCCACAATTTTGCCCGCATTTACCAGCTCTGCGATTTTTTCAATCAAGCTAGCTTTGTTCACCTGATAGGGCAGTTCGGTAATGATAATGACGCTGCGGCGGTGTTTTCCTTTACCTACAGGCATTTCCTCAATGTGGTTGACGCCACGCACGGTGATGCTGCCTCGCCCAGTCAGGTAAGCCTCACGAATGCCGTCGGTGCCCATGATCACCCCGCCCGTGGGAAAGTCTGGACCGGGGATAATTTTTAGGAGTTTTTCATCGGGGAGTTCTGGATTGTCAATTAGAGCAATCAGGCCATCGACGACTTCATTCAGGTTGTGGGGCGGAATATTCGTCGCCATGCCCACGGCAATGCCAGAGGAGCCATTCAACAGTAGAAACGGCAACTGCGCCGGAAGCACCACGGGTTCTTGCTGCGAGTTGTCAAAGTTGCCCACGAAGTCTACGGTGGCTTCGCCGATTTCGGTGAGCATTCCTTCGTTTCCGATCGGCGCAAGCCTCGTCTCGGTGTAGCGCATGGCAGCAGGCGGGTCGTTATCCACCGAGCCAAAGTTACCGTGGCCGCCCAGCAGCGGATAGCGGGTGGAAAATTCTTGGACTAGCCGCACCAAAGCGTCGTAGACCGATTGATCGCCGTGGGGATGGTACTTACCGAGGACATCCCCCACGACGCGGGCACATTTTCTAAAGGGGCGATCGGGCGTTAATCCCAGCTCATGCATCGCGTAGAGAATGCGTCTATGCACGGGTTTTAGGCCATCCCGGACGTCCGGCAAGGCCCGCCCAACAATGACGCTCATGGCGTATTCCAAGTAGGACTGCTGCATCTCTTGATGGAGGGCAGTCGGGACGATTTGCCCAGATTGGAGCATGTTGAGCTGGTTTGCCATGGGATATAAAGACGGTTGATGGAGAAACAGTTGACAGAGAAACAAATGACAGAGAAACAAAGATGATAAAGAAACGACAAAGCGTTCTGAGTGGCCGTAGACACTCTTATCACAGTTCTTGAAATTCCGGCTAAAAATCCGGCTGGAATTCTAGCTCAGATACCAAAGCTGGAAGTTCGCTTTTTAGCAGATTTAGGGGTTTGAATTGAGACATTGACGGCTTCAATCGAGTCAAAAATCACTTCATAATAGAGTGTATCTCTCCTCAGAAGCGATGGCCTAGAAACGATCGGCAATCCAGGCAAGAAGCCTGGTAAAAGACACTTAAAAATCAGTAAGGGATGTATCCTAAGGGCATAAGATGAGCTTCTACCCGTTGAATTTTCACCTGTTGTTATTATTTGACGCAGTGATGTCACTGTAATGATTGCTCTAAAATCGGAACGATAGAACTATGCCTGAATCGCCCTCCCCCCAGACTATTCTTCTTGTCGAAGATGATCCGACTAATGTGCGGGTCTTTTCTAAGATTTTAAGCAAGCGGGCTGGCCTTAATGTCCGCCACACAGAAAATGCCGAGGAAGTCCTGGCGATCGCCCAAGCTCAAGAGGTGGATCTGGTGCTGATGGATGTTTCTCTGTCCCACAGTACCTACCAAGGCAAGTCCGTCGATGGGATTCGCCTGACGCAGATGCTCAAGGAAAACCCCAAAACAGCTCAGCTCCCGGTGGTCCTGGTGACGGCCCACGCGATGGATGGCGATCGGGAAAACTTCCTCAAGAAAAGTGGAGCCGACGACTACATTTCAAAGCCTGTAATAGACCACGAAGCGTTTGTTAAACAAATTCAATCTCTTCTCCCACCACATTAGGTTCAGACCAACTTAGTCTAGTAATCTTGTACTCCTTTGCTTTGGTTTTGGCAAGCTATGAAATCTTTTCGATCGCCCTTGATTCTGATGTTTGTAGCAGCAGCGTTGGCGGGCGGGGTTTATTTTGTGGAATTTGGTCGGCAGTCGGGGAATTCGCCTACCTCTACAAGTCCCACGGGTTCCCCGATTTTTGGCTTTGCCGAATCAGAGGTAAAAGGCTTGACCATCAAAACTTTGGCGACAATCGTTGTGCTGGAGAAAGCAGAATCTTGGGTCGTTCAGTCGCCTCAGCCTGTAGGGCCAGCGAATGAAGCGATCGTGGCTTTTTTATTGAACCTGTTCAAGTCCCCCCGCGATCGTGAACTCAAGGTAGCTGCTAGCCGCCGAGCCGAGTTTGGGTTCGATCAGCCCTTGGGGAGCGTTGAGATTCGGCTCAATAATCAACAAATTCACACATTGGTCCTGGGAAAGC
>JANMIS010000030.1:0-13096 GCA_031375925.1 Synechococcales cyanobacterium OTE_70_concoct_197_sub | reverse complement strand
CAAAATCTACAGCAACCAACTCCAAAACAATGGCCAGCGCTACCGTCGCGCCGCAGTCTATCTCATGGGAATCAACCACGAAGTCCGCGACAATCAAATCACTCAGCCATCCAGTGTGGGCGTTGTGGTCGCAGCCTATCCTGCAAGCTACGGCAACCAGATTCTCAATAATCAATTCACAAATGTTCAGGGTTTGCCGATCGACCTGGTGAGCCAAATCAACACCAATCCGATCGACTATCAAAATGGCGATGGCACTAACATCAAAACGGATAGTCGTGAACGCGGTGAAAAAACAGGAAACGCTGGAATTAATTCTCCAACTTTCTTGAGCAATGAGTTCTACATCAGTGAAATTGATGGTTCAGTTGAGCTATCTGGAACAACGCTGCCTAATGCTGATGTCGAGATTTATAAGGTTTCGGACACATCAGATATCACAGTCAGCACAGTAAATTCTGCAACCCGAATTGCAACGGTCAAAGCAGGTGCAGACGATCGCTTTTCCATCAAACTCACGGGACTAAAACCGGGCGATCGTTTAGCTGCAACGGTTTCAACGGCCAACTTCGGCACTTCAGAAATGACCCGTCCAGTCTTGATTAAGGCGCTTCCTGGTTATCAAGTTTCTGTTCCACCCAAACCCATGATTCCGCCTGTCGTTGAAGTTGCACCGACTCCGATCATCATTCCACCACTAATACAACCAATACAACCAATACCACAGCCACAGCTTTGGTAAAAAACTGGGTATTCTACGGATGCCAAGTTTGATCGATCCTCCCCCAGTTCATTGATGTCTAAGTTTCACTCTTCAAGGTTTCTCCCCATGACGCAAGCAAAATTGACTTCTAAAGCAACCACTAATTTAACTTTAAACTTGCGGGTGAAGTCTTGTTTCAGGCGGGGAATTCAACTAGCAGGGACGATCGGACTACTTTGGGCATTCACCCCTGCGGCTCAGGCACAGGTACCTTTGAAAATGACCGCGATCGATGCTCCCTTTGTGACTGGAACGTCTAGCCAAATCAATACAACCAATGCCTCTCCCTCCAACGGAGCTTATCCTTCTAACGCTGCGATTACCATAAACTTCGGTGCCACAGCCTTCAACGATCGAGTGATCAAAACATTTTCAGTATTAGATCCGGCCAACAATCCCCAGAAGTTCAATTTTGGGGGGTTATTGACAGACATCTATATCCGTCGAAATAATGTTAATTTCCCAAATAGCGATCGTCAACTTGCATTCTTTGAAAAAAGCTCCAATACAAGTATGGTGTCCTCCTACGCTCCCAACATGGAGACCATTTTGCGTAGTAGTTTTATTAATCGTGGTACGGATAATACATTTGCCAACACAGGAAATAGTGCTGGGAACAACAGTAATATTGAACGAATAGACTTCGTAACGCAAAGTGGATTAACGTCACCTTCCGCAGACCAGATCAATGACATCGGATTTTTGATTTTGGAGCGAGGGGGTAATGACAATATTAAAGTTGCGGCGATCCTATCGGTGGATGGCAGTGGTAAACCCACGAGCTTTGGACCTGTCGTCTCAAAGGCGCCGGCGGATTGGGGTAAAACTGGACCAACGATCGGATATTCTGTCATGAGAAAAGATGTCTCTGACCCAGATTGGCGTCCGTCAGATACCAATGCAGGTCAACAGATTTCGGGACTTTATTTCTCGCTGGGTTCTTTGAGTGTTCCACCCAATACGGTCATTTATGGCTATTCAATTATTCCTCATGATGTAACGACTCCCAATACTAATCCAGCCCTCCTTGATTGGACAACCTATCCAACGGGAACGACTGAAGGAAGCGGAAGTGGCTTGGATCTGATGGCGGGTGGTGGGGTCTTTGTGACGCACACGATCACAGGAACAGTCTTTGGTGATCCTAATGGGAGTAAAGTTCAAGAATTACCCGGCGAAGCTGGGGTGAGTGATGGACTTAAAGCCGTATTGATGGATTCGTTGGGAACTATTCTTCAGGTGCAGTCTGTTGCCACGGATGGAACCTATAAGTTTAGAGGGGTTGCGACTCCGCCTGTGGGTTCTCCTTACACCGTGTTGATTACGACAACGCCTCCCGCGTTGAATTCAGTCAATCTGAATCCTACGATTACGTTACCAACGGGCTATGTCAGCACGGGTGAAAATAAAAGCGGGACGCCGGATGCGACAGTAGATGCTCGTGTAGCCGTATCTGTGAACGACTTTACGCCCTTAGCGGGACAGCCTTCCTCAGGCCAACCTGTTTTGACGGAGGCAGTGAAGATTAACTTTGGGATTGAAAAGCTCCCAACGGCGATCGGTGCTTCTACGACCTCACAAGCAAACCCCGGCACTAATGTCAGCGTTCCAGTTCCGGCCAATTTATTCAATACCTCTACTGATCCAGATGGAACCGTCGATAACTATCGCATCACTACCTTCCCGACGAATGCAACGAGTATCGAAATTGATGGGGTTGTTTACACGGTTGCGGGCGGCAATGGAACAACGGCTTTTCCATCTACAGGTGTAACGGTTCCATCGACAAAACTCAACACAATCAAAATCGATCCGATCGACGGCGCAGTGAACGTCACGATTCCCTTTAAAGCGATCGATAACGCAGGTAAAGAATCAACGAATATTGCAGAGGCGATCGTGCCATTTACAGCTTCTGCTGTAGCGTCTCCCCCAGAACTAATCCTGCTTAAACGCATCACTAAAATCAACAATCTAGCAATAGGTAAAAAGACAGATGGAACACCGATCGATCTAACGCTTGTGGTGCCGCAGCCAGATAATCCTGCAACCCCCCGTGATGAATCCAGTGATGCTAGTAATCCAAATTGGACGACTAATTATCCTAAAGGCGCGATCGATGCCGGTGTCGTCAAATCTGGTGATCTCGTCGAATATACGATTTACTTTCTCTCCGCAGGTGGCAAACCTGTCACCAATGCCAACTTCTGCGACTGGGTGCCGAAAAACACGATATTTGTTCCTGATTCCTTTGGTATTGGTCGTGGAATTCAATTGGCGATCGGTTCTATTTTAAACACCTTCACCAATGTTCCCGATGGCGATCGAGCCGTGTTCTATAACCCCGGTGCAATTCCACCTGCAACCTACCCCAGTGGTGCAACCTACCAACTCAACTGTATGACACCCATGGGCGTGGACGGTGCCGTCGTGGTCAACTTAGTCAACAACACGATCGCCGCTCCCGAAAATCAACTTCCCAATGCCACAAGCGCGGGAACTCCAGGGAATTCCTACGGCTTTGTGCGATTTGTCAGTAAGGTGAAATAAGTTTAGTTCGAGAGATGCTTTGAATTATTTTAATAGCATCTCCTGAATGAACTGAATCGTGGTGTAAAACTCATAATCAACATTCTTCTTTTTTGAAAATCCATGGCCTTCATCATTGGCCATCAAATACCAAACCGGAATGCCATTTTGCTGAACCGTTTTGACGATTTGTTCGGCTTCGTTGAGTGGGACTCGGGGATCGTTTTTGCCATGGATGACGAAGAGCGGTGTTTTGATCTTGCTGGCGTTGGTGAGTGGAGAGATTCGCGTGAGGAATTCGAGCATGGCAGGCTCACGTTCGTCGCCATACTCGACTCGCCGTAAGTCCCGACGGTAGCCTTCGGTGCGCTCTAGAAATGAGACAAAGTTGGAAATGCCCACAATGTCTATAGCTCCACGAATCCGATCGCCATACATAACGGCTGTAGCCAAAGACATATAGCCGCCGTAACTGCCGCCTGTAACCAAAATTCGATCGCTGTCTAGATCCGGCTGTTGCTTAATCCAGTCAAGCAATGCACCAATGTCTTTAACGGAATCTTCGCGCTTGAAACCATTGTCTAGGGTGAGGAACGTTTTGCCGTAGCCGCTAGAGCCTCGCACATTGGGAAAAATCATCGCGACACCCATTTCATTGAGAATGTAATTTCGTCGTCCTAGAAAGTAAGGTCGGGATTGCCCTTCCGGTCCACCGTGAATGTCGATAATAACGGGCCGTTTGCCGGGAAATTTGCCTGCGATCGGACGATACAGCAATCCTGATATTTTAAGATTGTCGAAACTGTTCCAACTAATCAGTTCAGCATTACTAAACCGATCGGTCGCTAAGCCCCCTGTTTCGCTCTCGGTCCAGCGGGTGAGGGTTTGGGTTTTTAGGCTGATGGAGTAGACATCGGCGGTTTGGGTGGCGTTGAGAAAGGTAAATCCGAGTTCGGGATTATTCACATCATCTTTGCGCCAGTTCACGCCGAGAATGATACCTGTGGGCAGTTTGGGGAGTTTGATTTCTTGGCGAGTTTGACTGTCTAAAACCCTCAGTACACCAGCGCCTGCTTCATTGGTAACGATCGCAAGATATCTGCCATCAGGGGATTGCTCAACATCTTCGACATCCCAAGAGATATTGCTGGTTAAATAGTTAATTTGATTGGTTTTGACATCAGTATAAGCTAAGCGTGAGAATTCAGAATCCCGATCGCTCACCCAATAAATGCCTTTTCCATCTTTGCTATAAAAAGCACTGCTATAGGCAATCTTTGGGCTATCTTTTAATTGTTCAGGTGTGATGCGCGTTTTGTTGCCTGTTGTAATATCAATGCTCCAAAGATTGCTCTCGTTAGCCGACAGGTATTCGATGGCGAGAAGGCTACGATCGTCCGGTGCCCAATCCAGTACGGCCCAGCCGCCGCCTGCATTTTGAGCGATGAGCCGATCGCTGCCGGGTCGTTCGGGATCCATGATGTAGAAATCGTTGTCTTTCCCAGTTCGTCTTGTGGAACTGTAGGCCACTTGATTGGTTTTATTGGCCCAGACACCAAGGCTGTTACGTGATTTTCCATCGGTTAGGAGCGTTGTGTCTCCGGTTGCTAAATCGTAACGGTAAGTTTGATTAAACTCATTGCCGCCGATGTCTTTACTGAAGATGAAATATTTGCCGCCGATCGGTGCATAGCTGCCACTACCAACGCGCTCGGAAAAAAAGGTCAGTTGTTTTCGCATTCCTAAGGGCATACTCACTTGATGCATCTGCGCCACGTCCCCAAAGCGTGTAGAAATTAACATTTCACGTTTGGTCGGATGCCAACTACTGAGGCTAGCCGATCGGAAGTTGGTGTAGCGAGTGACCCGATCGACAAGGGTTTGAGGAACGCTGGGAATGCCTTGAATGGTGAGGTTCTCTCCGGGTGGAAAGATGGCTTCTGCGGCTTGAACTGGGCGGGTCATGCTAAGAATAAGGGTTGCTAGAGCGATGGATTTGATCAACATGATGTGGGATATTAATAATTTATTGAGTGGATTGAATGTAACGACTCAGCCACTACAATAAGATACGGCAATCGCGCTAGATTACTTACTTGTTTGGAGAAAAACCCGTGGAGTCCCGTTATACCCCCGCCGATATTGAGGAAAAATGGCAGAAGGATTGGGCAGCGCAAAAGCTGTCGGAGACTTCGACCGATCGCAGCAAACCCAAATTCTACGCGCTGTCGATGTTTCCTTACCCGTCCGGGAACCTCCACATGGGCCATGTGCGCGTTTACACCATCGTCGATGTGATCGCTCGACTGAAGCGAATGCAGGGCTTCCGAGTGCTTAATCCCATGGGGTGGGACGCTTTTGGATTGCCTGCGGAAAACGCAGCGATCGAACGCAATATCCATCCCGCAAAATGGACCTACTCCAATATCGCCCAAATGAAAGTGCAACTTGACGCATTGGGTATCTCCTTCGATTGGAACAAAGAAATCGCCACCTGTTCACCCAACTATTACAAGTGGACGCAATGGATGTTTTTGCAGTTTGTGAGTGCAGGACTCGCCTATCAAAAAGAAGCGATCGTCAACTGGGATCCCATTGACCAAACCGTCTTGGCGAATGAACAGGTGGATGGCGAAGGACGGTCTTGGCGATCGGGCGCAAAAGTCGAACGGAAACAGTTACGCCAATGGTTTTTTAAAATTACCGACTACGCGGAGCCATTGCTAAAAGACTTGGATCAACTCGACGGCTGGCCAGAACGAGTTCGGACCATGCAGGCTAATTGGATTGGAAAATCCACAGGCGCACAGGTGACGTTTAAAACCGAAATCGGTGAAGATTTGGTGGTCTATACTACAAGGCCGGATACCTTGTGGGGCGCGAGTTTCATGGTGATATCCCCTGAGCATCCGCTGGTGGCACGCCTGACAAAACCGGAACAAAGTGCTGCGATCGTTGCCTACCAGGAAGAATCTGCGGTTAAAAGTGAAATCGATCGGACCGCAGAGGGCAAAGAAAAAACCGGAGTCTGGACTGGAAGCTATGCGATTAATCCCGTGAATGATTTGCAAATCCCCATTTGGATTGCGGATTACGTCATGATGGACTACGGCACAGGCGCAATTATGGCGGTCCCAGCCCACGACCAGCGGGACTTTGAGTTTGCTAAGAAGTTTGGACTTGACATTAAAGTCGTCGTACAACCCGACGGAGAAACGTTAGATGGCAATACGATTTCCAAAGCCTTTACGGACTCTGGCACCCTGGCCAACTCTGGCCCATTAAATGGCACGACAGCAGGCAAAGCCAAGGGTCAAAGTGTCGAGGCGGCTGTGCAATGGCTGGAATGTGAAGGCAAGGGCAAAGGCACCACCAATTATCGGCTGCGCGATTGGCTGATTTCTCGGCAGCGCTATTGGGGGAGTCCGATTCCGATTATCCACTGCCCTGATTGTGGCGCAGTCCCTGTTCCAGATGATCAACTTCCTGTTGAACTTCCTGAAAATGTAGAATTTTCCGGCAAAGGATCGCCTCTTGCGAAACTCGAATCCTGGGTGAATGTGCCCTGTCCGAGTTGCGGAACGCCTGCCAAACGCGAAACCGATACGATGGACACCTTCATGTGTTCCTCTTGGTACTTCATGCGCTATCCCGACGCGCAAAACGAAAACGCGGCCTTTGATCCGGCTGTGGGTAATGATTGGATGCAAGTGGACCAATATGTTGGCGGCATTGAACATGCGATTTTGCACTTGCTGTATTCCCGATTCTTCACTAAGGTGGTGCGCGATCGTGGCCTTCTTAAGTGCGATGAACCCTTCAAACGGTTACTGACTCAAGGTATGGTCCAAGCAAAGACCTACAAAAATCCAAAAACCGATCGCTACGTCAAACCCGAAGATATTAAAGACTTAGCCAATCCCGTTGACCCAGACACAGGCGAAGCATTGAATCTCGTGTATGAAAAGATGTCAAAATCTAAATACAATGGCGTTGCGCCTAGCGATGTTATTGACAAATATGGTGCGGATACGGCGCGAATGTTTATTCTATTTAAAGCCCCGCCCGAGAAGGATTTGGAGTGGGATGATGCGGATGTCGAAGGGCAGTTCCGATTCATGAACCGAATTTGGCGACTGGTTACGGAATCGGGGGTTAAAGCCAATGCGACTACGATTGCATCTGGCAGTCTATCAAAAGCTGAAAAAGAGTTGCGCCGATCGATTCACATTGCCATCAAAGAAATCACCGAAGACTTGACCGACGATTATCAATTCAACACTGCCATATCCGAATTGATGAAACTCAACAATGCTTTAGGTGACTTCACGCAAAAGGATTCTCCTGTCTATGCCGAAGGCATCCAAACACTATTGCGATTGCTAGCACCCTTTGCACCTCACATCGCTGACGAACTTTGGAAAAACCATCTTGGAAATGCTGAGTCAGTCCATCTCCAAGCCTTCCCGGTTCTCGACGATTTAGCTTTGGTGGTAGATGAGATTACGATCGTCATCCAAATCCTCGGCAAAACGCGCGGCAGCATTACTGTCCCATCCGCAGCTACCAAAGATGAAATCGAAGCATTAGCAACGGCTTCTGAACTAGCGCAGAAGTACATCTCTGGGAAAGAGATCAAGAAAACGATCGTCGTTCCTGGCAAGCTAGTGAATTTCGTGATTGTTCCGTAGTCTCCAGAACCACAGCTTCCAGAACAATAACTCTGGGGGCTTTGGTTCGCTAGTGCTCGATCGTCTCAAAAAAAGTTCGCCACAATTTTCCGAACGGCCTTTTCTTGCTGTTCCAAACTTTCCATCAGTCGAAACTGTACCATTGCACGATTCAAATTGTGTTCGGGATAAGTCACTTTAAAGTATTGATTTCCCGCCAAATGGTCAGTCAAAAACCTTAAACCCAATTCAAAGGTAATCAACCGCGCCGAATCATAAATTAAATCATAGTCAACAGGCGTAAAAATCTTCTTCATCAGCGGCAAATATCCCTGCAAAATGCCCTCACACCGATCGACATCAAATCTCACTGCTTCCCAATCTTCAACTTCTTCACCTAAAGGATTACAGCCCGATCGCAAGCAATCCCCAATATCATAGTGAATCAATCCCGGTTTTACGGTATCTAGGTCCACCATACTGATCGCTTGCTGCGTTGTAGAATCAATCATCACATTGTTCACTTTTGGATCCCCATGCATGATTTTCAGTGATAACGCTCCCGATCGTTTTGCATCTTCTAAAATTGTGGCGAACCGAGTCCGATCGCTCACCCACTGCAAACATTGATCGATTTCAGGCGTTTGTTTAATAGTCGCGCTGAGTAAAACTTCGTGATATTGCTCTAGATAGTCAGGCGTAATGTGAAACCCCACCAACGTATCGCGCAATGACGCAGCAGGAATATCACTCACCAACCCGTGAAACATGCCCAACGCAAATCCCACCTCTATTGCATGAGCTTGGTCTTCAATCCGATCGATCGCCTCAGAGTTATCAATAAAACTAATCGCTCGCCAAAACGACCCCGACTCATCCTCAAAATGATCCCCGCCCGTCACGGTCAAAATCACCCGAGGGGTCTCCCAACGTCTCGTCATTTCTAGAGTTTGGCGTTTATGATGGATATACTCTGTCACGATTTTCATGTTTTCCATCACCCACTGCGGCTGGCGAAACACCTGTGTGTTAATCCGTTGCAGCACAAACTGGCGCTCTCCTAAACCCGAACAACTCACCAAAAACGTGTCGTTAATGTTGCCATTCCCAAAGGGCTTGACAGCAATGACCTGACCGGGACCAGCAAACTGATGAGCGATCGTATTAACATTGGACATGGGTTTGAGGGGCAGATTGGATAGAGCGTTCGGACAATGATGGAATAATTATTTGAGAGGTAAAAGTCTTGAATTGAATCTATCACAGTATCCAGCAAACTCTATAATTTCCAAATCAGTCGGAAACCATCACAACCGATTTAATAAAACTGACCTAACCATGAACCTTCAATCCTCTGAAAAAACCATCTACCAGGACAATGCGATCGATCGGGCCTTCATCTGGCTCTTCGCTCAAAAAATGTCCAAAGCAGTGGGCCAAAAAACGCCATTCCCCGGCTATGACGGCTTCGTAGATCTTTCCCAACGCATCATGCGGGGACGAAATGCCCCCGAGCAGCAGGCGCTCGTGACGGTAGTGCTCCGATCGCTCGTCCCCAGCGCCGTCCTCTGGCTAATTCGCAATCTATTTTCCCCCACGCGCCTCGTCTGTGAACTGAATGCCTGGTTTGCCACGCGGCTCTTTACTTGGCTTGTGGGACCCTGCGAAGTGAGAGAAGCAGAAATCAAGCTCCCCGATGGCAGCACCAAACTCCAGCGCAGCAACGTCCACATTGAAAAATGTCGCTATCTCGAACAAAGTGAATGCGTCGGCATGTGCATCAACATGTGCAAACTCCCGACCCAAGCCTTTTTCACCCAGGACTTCGGCATTCCCGTCACCCTCACCCCAAACTTCGACGACTATAGCTGCGACATGGTTTTTGGCCAAATCCCTCCAGATCTCGACAGCGAAGAGGCATCCCATCATCCCTGCCTTAAAGCTTGTGATACCGGTAGTTCTAGCCCAGAGGCCTGCCCTAAAGTCCGGGGTTAAGCCCTTTGAGATCGGCGATCGATGTAATGGAGGGGGATAGTTTGGAATGTGATAAGGCTTTGAATGGCACTGAGCCGACGATCGCCTGGTCTAGGGTGAAGGCTTTCACCGCCCTGAAATGATGCCCAAGAGAATTGCAACAAGCTGTGTCAAATCAGATGGAACACTGTAGAGTCGGATATCGCGAATTAAGGTGCGATCGGTGCGATCGAAACGCCCAAATTTCCAAGAATCGCCTGTGGTAATTGCACCATACAGGACCGGAACGGTCGATGTGGTCCATTAAAAATTTCTTCCGGGTCAGCCGTTAGCTCGAAGTATCGACTGAAGGTGTAGCTCTGAGTGCGATCGAGAATGGGTGGACGAGACATGATGTAGACCGAATCACGACTAGGGCTTTATCTTAATCGAATTTCTTCCAGAAGCCCGCTAGCGTCTTAGAATAGAGAGTCTAAAGTATAATCCGGTCTCCCAGGCAGTCCCATGGCAATGCAACCTCCCTTACTTAGCGGTTCCGAAATTCGTCAAGCATTCCTGTCGTTCTTTGAAGCGCGCGGACATCAACCGATCGCTAGTGCCTCCTTGGTTCCGGATGACCCGACTGTGCTGTTGACGATCGCTGGGATGTTGCCGTTTAAGCCGATTTTCCTGGGACAGGTTGCGCCGTCGGTGCCCCGTGCGACGACTTCGCAGAAATGTATCCGCACCAACGATATCGAAAATGTGGGTCGGACTGCGCGGCACCATACATTTTTTGAAATGCTCGGAAATTTCAGCTTTGGGAATTATTTTAAAAACCAAGCAGCGGCTTATGCCTGGGAACTAACGACGCAGACCTTTGGAATTGCGCCGGAAAATGTGGTCGTGAGCGTTTTTGAAGAAGATGATGAGGCGTTTGCAATTTGGCGCGATGAGGTGGGAGTGAACCCTAAACGGATTATTCGGATGGGTGCGGCGGATAACTTCTGGGTGTCAGGTCCGACGGGTCCTTGCGGCCCTTGTTCAGAGCTGTACTATGATTTCAAACCCGAACTCGGCGATGATGATATTGACCTTGAAGATGACACGCGGTTTATCGAATTTTATAACCTCGTGTTCATGCAGTATAACCGCGACATCGACGGCAAACTGACGCCATTACAAAAGAAGAATATTGATACAGGCATGGGTTTGGAACGGATGGCGCAGATCTTGCAGCGCAAACCCAATAACTATGAGACAGATTTGATTTATCCGATCGTAGAGACCGCTGCCCAGATTGCTGGAATTGATTATAGTAAAGCTGACGAAGCGACTAAAGTTTCGCTCAAGGTCATCGGCGATCACGTTCGAGCGGTCGTACATATGATTGCAGATGGGATTACAGCATCTAATGAAGGGCGGGGCTATATTTTGCGTCGGCTGTTACGTCGCGTGATTCGGAGCGGGAAGGTGTTGGGAATCACTGAGGTGTTTACAACTAAGGTTGCTGAAACAGCAATTCAACTATCAGAGTCACAATATCCAGGCGTTCGTCAGCGCGAACAATTTATTAAAAATGAAATGGAACGGGAAGAACAACGCTTCCGGGAAACCCTCGATCGCGGTGAAAAGCTCCTCGCTGAGATCATCGATCGTTCCTCCGGCAGCATTTCCGGTGAAGATGCATTCGTCCTTTACGATACCTACGGTTTCCCGTTGGAACTCACCCAAGAAGTTGCAGAAGAAAAGGGCTTGACGGTTGATGCGATCAGGTTTGAAACCGAGATGCAAAAACAACGGGTTCGAGCTAAAGCAGCCCACAAAACCATTGACCTCACGACTCAAAATGCGATCGCAGATCTCGCGAAAACCATTTCCGAAACCTCGTTCCTTGGCTACACCGAAAGCACTGCACCTGCGAAAGTTGCCATGATTCTGGTCAATAGTGCCACCGTACCGCAAGCCGAAGCAGGGGATCTCGTTAAATTTGTATTAGACCAAACGCCGTTCTATGCAGAATCTGGCGGTCAGGTAGGCGACTCTGGCTATCTCAGCGGCGATGACCTTCTCGTTCGCATTGACGAAGTGCAAAAACAAAACGGTCTGTTTGTCCACATCGGACAAGTCGATCGCGGCACCCTCAGCGTTGGCGCAACCGTCACGGCACAAATCGATCGCACCTGCCGCCGCCGTACCCAAGCAAACCATTCTGCAACTCACCTATTGCAATCAGCCCTCAAACTCATTGTCGATGACACGATCGCTCAGGCGGGTTCCATGGTGTCCTTCGATCGTCTCCGGTTCGATTTCAATCTCAATCGAGCGGTTACAACCCAAGAACTCCAACAGATCGAGCAACAGATTAACCAGTGGATTTCTGAAGCCCATGACGGGGATATTCAAGTGATGCCGATCGCCGATGCGAGGGCCAAAGGTGCCACAGCCATGTTTGGTGAAAAATACGGCGACACCGTGCGCGTCATTGACTTTCCCGGTGTCTCAATGGAACTTTGTGGCGGGACCCATGTGAACAACACCGCTGAAATTGGCGTCTTCAAAATCATCTCTGAATCAGGCGTTGCAGCGGGCATTCGACGGATTGAAGCGGTGGCTGGGCCTGCAATTTTGGAGTATTTAAACATTCGGGAATCGGTGGTGAAAGATCTGAGCGATCGGTTCAAAGTCAAGCCGGAAGAAATTATCGATCGGGTTACGGCAATGCAAACCGAACTCAAGGAAAGCCAAAAGCAAATTGCTGCGCTTAAGTCTCAGCTTGCGGTTGCTGGGGCTTCGCAACTGATGGCTCAAGCTGAGGAGATTGGTGACTTTAGTGCGATCGTTGCGGAGCTTCCCGGCGCTGATGCCGAATCCCTCAAGAGTGCGGCGGAGAATCTTTTGCAAAAGCTTGGAGCCTCGGGCGCGGTGGTCTTAGGTTCGTCGCCAGAAACGGGCAAGGTCAGCTTTGTGGCGGCTTTCGGGGCAGATGTGGTGAAAAAAGGGCTGCAAGCAGGGAAGGTCATCGGTGTTGTTGCAAAAATCTGTGGCGGCGGCGGCGGCGGTCGTCCAAACTTTGCTCAGGCGGGTGGTAAGGATGATAGCAAGTTATGGGAGGCGATCGTCGAAGCAAAAGCTTTGGTGCAAGCGGGGTTGGGGTAACGCGATGAACATTCTCCATTAC
>JANMIS010000027.1:0-1937 GCA_031375925.1 Synechococcales cyanobacterium OTE_70_concoct_197_sub | reverse complement strand
GGTCGGCTAGGCATCAATGGAGAATCCACTTCTAACACTAAAAGTTGTCCCTCCGTGCGGTGAGACAAAATACCCGTCATCTCAGGCATTAGAAAAGCTTCAGAAGTACTTGGGTGAGCAGCAAACTTCTGACATCAAGATGGCTGAGATGACGGGTATTTTGTCTCACCGCACGGAGGGACAACTTTTAGTGTTAGAAGTGGATTCTCCATTGATGCCTAGCCGACCAGAGAAGACCAATCAGGCGATCGTCACCTTGGTCTCGATCGCGCCGATCGTTGAAAAACTACCTCACCTAGGACAGGTCCAAACCCTCGAACTCCGGGGCCAAAAATTTTATTCTCAGGTTGTCCCTTGGTCCGATCGCTCCGGGAAGACCTGGAATCTGGCCTCGCTGATGTTAGAAGACGACCTTCAAGCGGTCGTTTCTAAGCGCGATCAGATTACATTTCTGTTCGCGGGGATGGGATTTGTGAGTGCGATCGGTCTGGGTTTGCTTTCGAGTCGTCAATTGCTAGGGCGGGTGCAGCAGTCTCTTAGTCGTCTGGAAGGGCTGAAGCAACGAAGTGATGAACGGCTTCAGCGGTTGATTATCAATGTTCCGGGTGTGATCTATCGAGCGGTACGAGATTCCAATGGTGTCGATCGGCTCACCTACATCAGTTCGCGCTGCTATGAGATGTATGAAGTATCGGCGGAAGAGGTGGTTGAAGATGTGGGCGTTCTGTCAAAACTGATCGCACCCGAAGATCTGAAGACCATGCACCAGTCTGCTAATCGCGCGATCGAAACGCTTTCGTCTTGGCGAGCAGAATATCGTATTCGCACCGCTTCTGGCCAAATTAAATGGCTGCAAGTCTCGGCTTCGCCGGAAGTGATGAATGATGGGAGTATTGCCTGGGATGGGGTTGTTTTTGATATTAGCGATCGTCATCGCGCAGATGAAGTGGTCAATCTCTATCGAAGTAAGCTAGAAGAAACCGTCAAACAGCGAACGGCTGAACTAGAGGCAGCTAACTACGAACTGTCCCTAATGGTCAAAGTGGATGGACTCACCCAAATCGCCAATCGCCGTCATTTTGATCAGCATTTAGCGGATGACTGGAAACGGCTCGCCCGATCGAAGCAGCCATTGTCGCTCATCATGTGCGACGTAGACTATTTCAAACGCTTCAACGATAGCTACGGTCATCCTGAAGGCGATAAAGTCCTACAAAAAATTGCCGCAGTCCTAAAACAAGTGCTCAAACGGCCTGACGATCTGCCCGCTCGTTATGGCGGAGAGGAATTTGCGATCATCCTGCCCAACACGGACTTGGTGGGTGCAATGCAGGTGGCCGAAAAGATTCGTCAAGAGGTGCTAGCCCTGCAAATTAACCATAAAGCATCTAGCGTCAATGGGTTTGTTACCTTAAGCCTGGGCGTTGCGACGGTAACCCCCAACCAAATTACCGAATCCGTCCGATCGCCCGAAGACCTGATCAAGATTGCCGATCGTGCCCTGTATCAAGCTAAGCACAATGGTCGCAACCAATCCCATGTCCAAGATTATCGGTGTCTCCTCAAAGAATCTAGCCTTTAATTTTTCCGGTTTCAATTAAGTGATCCAGCAATCCTGAACAGGCGTCGATGAGGAGATCAATCACAAAATCAAACCCCGCCTCGCCGCCGTAGTAGGGATCTGGAACCTCTCTCAAGTCGTGCCGGGTGCAGTACTCGCACATGAGATGTAATTTGTGTCGATTGCGCCCTGAAGCATCCAGAGCATACATTTGCTCAAAATTGTCCTGATCCATCGCGAGGATTAAGTCAAAATTATTAAAATCCACGGGTTCAAATTTGCGCGATCGGCCCGTCAAGGTCAGCCCTAACTTTTTGACCGCTGCTGCGTTCATCCGCCGATCGGGAGCCGCCCCAATGTGATAGCCCGATGTGCC
>JANMIS010000014.1:0-1756 GCA_031375925.1 Synechococcales cyanobacterium OTE_70_concoct_197_sub | reverse complement strand
GTCCAGTCTGTGTGGTCCGCTTTGCCATAATCTTGTTGGATTAGTGTGAGTCTAAGAAATTGAGGAACCTGCCGACAAGTTCATACATACTATTTTAACCTAGTTGAAGACGAGTGGAAATTTCATCTTTACCATAGCCATAGTGTACTCTTCTTGAGATAAGCAATCTAAAATTCGTTTCTTTCCAGAGGAGTTTCCTAACTGATCGCATTTTGACGTATATTCTATAAGCATTTAAAACCAAATCCGGCTAGCTCATGGGGCGCGTAATTGTAATCACTTCGGGAAAGGGTGGAGTCGGGAAGACCACCACCACGGCCAACATCGGGATGGCCCTTGCGCAGCGCAATCGCAAGGTGGTCGTCATCGATGCTGACTTTGGATTGCGGAATCTAGACCTGCTGCTAGGGCTAGAAAATCGAGTGGTCTATACCGCTGTCGATGTTTTATCTGGCCAATGTCGCCTAGAGCAAGCCCTCGTCAAGGATAAACGCCGAGGCAACCTTGTCCTTCTCCCCGCTGCCCAAAACCGGACCAAGGATTCGATTAATCCGGCTCAGATGCGGCAATTAGTTTCAGCATTAGCCAAAGTTTTTGACTATGTGTTGATTGATTCGCCAGCGGGCATTGAGATGGGATTCCAAAATGCGATCGCCGCTGCCACTGAAGCGATCGTCGTCACCACCCCAGAAATCTCGGCGGTGCGGGATGCCGATCGGGTCATTGGTCTATTGGAAGCCAACAACATCAAAAAATCTGGCCTGATCATCAATCGAATCCGGCCCAAGATGGTAGCGGTGAACGATATGATGTCGGTAGATGATGTGACGGAAATTTTGGCGATTCCCTTAATTGGCGTCGTGCCGGATGATGAGAAAGTGATCGTCTCAACCAACAAAGGCGAACCATTGGTCCTTTCAGGGACGCCGACTCAGGCAGGAACGGCTTTTGAAAATATTGCTCGTCGGATTGAAGGTGAGAAGGTTGAGTTTTTGGACCTCAGCGTCAAAGATGGATTTTTATCGAAGATTAAGAGCTTTTTTACGAAGCCCATTTAAAATTACCCTGCGTCGCCCATGTTTATCGAACTCCTTGAAAAATTGTTTCCCAGCCTAAACGATCGTAATAGTCGTCAGGACGTGAAAAATCGTCTGAAACTCGTTCTTGCCCACGATCGATCGGACCTCACCCCACAACTGATCGAGTCAATGCGACGCGAGATCTTAGAAGTGGTGTCGAAGTATGTGGACTTAGATGCCGATGCCATGGATTTTGCTTTAGAGAATAATAGTCGCGTAACGGCATTAGTTGCGAACTTGCCTATCTTACGAGTGAAGCCAGAGTTTTATACCGTTAAGGGCGAGGGGATTTCAGACGAGAGTGCAACTGAAGCTTTGCCCGAAATTCAAATTGATGAAGCGGCGATCGGAGATTTGCAATTGGCGGAAGGTGAGGCTGTGAAGCCTGTAAATAGTGAATTGAGAATTGAGAATTGAGAATGATGATTTCTGGGAAAACAAGATTGCTTGGAGTGATTGGGCACCCGATCGGACATTCGTTATCTCCAGTGATGCACAATGCAGCACTGGCTCAGATGCCAGACAGCGATTTTGTTTACGTTGCATTTCCCATTGCGCCGGATGATTTGGCGCTGGCGGTGCAGGGGTTTGAAGCGATCGGGGTCGAAGGGTTTAGCGTCACGATTCCCCATAAACAAGCCATTATGTCGCAGTTGGTCAATGTGACTGAACTAGCG
>JANMIS010000013.1:0-4187 GCA_031375925.1 Synechococcales cyanobacterium OTE_70_concoct_197_sub | reverse complement strand
CCACTGAACGAACCTAGCCCATCTATTTCTCCGATTAAGGCGCGATCGAACTATTGGCGGTTGATTCCCCTGATTCGTCGGCAGAAAAAGTATATTTTTCAGGCGGTTCTTTGTACTGTTGTATTCAGTGCGATTTGGCCGATTTTGGCCTATAAGTCACAGATTTTATTTAGTGCTATTGGCAATGGCAAGGTAGACCAAATCCTGGATTTGATTGTGTTTGCGGCGTCGATTTTTGTGGTGCAGAAGGCAGCGCAGTTTGGAATGGATTCGTTGATGGCGAGGGCTTCGTTGGCGGTGGCATTTGACCTTAGACGATCGGCCTTTGGGAAGTTGCAGTCTTTGAGCTTGAGCTATTTTGAGACGGCGCAGACGGGGGACTTGAGCTACCGGATGACGGAGGATATCGATCGGATTGGGGAAGTGGTTTACAAGCTTTCTCATCAGTTTTTGCCCTGCATTTTGCAGTTGATTGGCGTGTTGGGGTACATGATTTATCGCAGTTGGCAGATGACGCTGGCGACGTTGATTGTGGCTCCGATTTTGACGGTGCTGATTGGTTGGTTTGGGGAAAAGATGCGGACGTTTTCTAGTCGCAGTCAGCAGCAGGTGTCTGATTTGTCGTCGTTGCTGGTCGAAACCTTTGGTGGTATTCGGTTAATTAAAGCTTTTGCGGCGGAGCAATATTCGATCGATCGTTTTTCTGAAGAAGCAGAACGCAACCGTAAAGCTAAGTTTGAAACTGAGCAGTTGCGCGCTATTGAATATCCCGTGGTCGGCTTTCTGCAAGTTCTCGCGTTTTGTGCGCTGTTCTTCTTGGGCGTTTGGTTGATTTCTAATAAAACGCTGAAACCGGAAGAATTTGGCAGCTATTGCATTGCGGTGACGATGCTGATTGACCCCATTAATTTGCTGGCTAGTAATTACAATGAATTCAAACAGGGCGAAGCGTCGGTCGATCGGATTTATGAACTCATTGATTTGCAGCCCAGCATTGCACAACGTCCGGGCGCGATCGATTTACCCGCGATTCAAGGCAAGGTGGAGCTGCATCATGTGAGCTTTGCATACAAGAGCGATCGGCCTGTCCTACAAGGCTTGAGTTTAATTGCAAAACCCGGTGAAGTGATTGCTTTAGTGGGCGCTTCGGGTGCGGGAAAATCGACTTTGGTGAATTTGATTCCGCGCTTTTACGACCCGCAAGATGGCAAATTACTCATTGACGATATTGATGTGCGATCGGTGACATTGCCGAGTCTACGTCGTCAGATTGGCATTGTGCCCCAAGAGACGACGCTTTTCTCTGGGACGATCGCTCAAAACATTGCCTTTGGCCAAACTGAGATTGATTTTGCTGCCGTTGAAGAAGCGGCAAAAGTGGCGAATGCCCATCAATTTATTAGTCAATTTACCCAGGGTTATCACACTTGGGTGGGGGAGCGCGGGGTGAACTTGTCTGGGGGCCAAAAGCAACGGTTGGCGATCGCTCGTGCAGTGTTATTGAATCCACGAATCTTGATCTTAGACGAAGCGACGAGTGCGTTGGATTCGGAGTCTGAGGCGCTAGTCCAGGAAGCGTTGGAAAGAATTATGAAAGGTCGGACGGTGTTTGTGATTGCCCATCGATTGGCGACGGTCCGCAAGAGCGATCGAATTTTGGTGATGGAAAAAGGTGAGATTTTGGAGTCGGGAACTCATGAAGAATTGCTGAATCAAAAGGGGCGCTATGCTGGGTTTTACGCACAGCAATTTTCTTAGCTATCATGTGATTCACAAACAGATCCTATATATGGAGACCTGGATATGACGATCGCCTCCCCAACACTCGAACCCGAGATCAAACCTGAGATCAAACCTCAAAAAATCCAACTAACCAATTCTCCTGTCATGCTATTTAATGGGCTGACTTGGCGGGAATTTCAAGCAGTAGAGAAACTGCTCGATCGATCGGGTTATCGGTTTTCATTTTTAGATGGTGTGTTGGAGATTAAACAGATGCCGAAGGAACTGCACGAAACGACGAAAAAACGAATTGCGGGGCTACTGGAGTTGTATTTTCTATTGGCTGGATTTGATTTTAGTCCGACGGGTTCCATGACATTGGAAAGCGAACCTGATCAAGCAAAGCGAGAACCCGATGAGTCCTATCGATTGAAATCCGACAGTGAACGTCCTGATCTGCTCTTAGAAGTGGTTGTAACCAGCGGTGGATTGAATAAATTAGAACTATACAAACGACTGAAAATTTCAGAGGTCTGGTTCTTGGAAGATAGGGTGCTTGATCTTTACCATTTGCGGCAAGATGGCGAGGATTTGCACTATGAGAAAATCACGCAGAGTGAGGAAGTCCCTGGAATTGATTTAGATCTTTTAAAACGCTGCATTTTGATGAATAGCCATGTGGAAGCACTCAAGGTTTGGCAGAAGGCGATCGGATGAAGCAAAGGTTAGTTTTGTGGCGTTCCCAAATGGCGCTGCTTCTGGAAAAATTGCTGAAATCGTCGCCAATTTGCCCGAATGACTTTCCACTGGGCGATCGTATGCAAAATGATAAATGCTAAAAACGTGTAAGACAGCCAAAAGTGTAAAGCTCGTCCCACTTCGATCATCGCTTTGTCTTGAGGAAAAATATCGGGTAAGACAAATCCGAAAAGCTTGACGTTGTTAGCTTTGAAGGAATTAGACAGGAGATATCCTGCGATCGGGACAGCCCACATGAACAGGTATAAAGATGTATGTAATGCAAATGTCTGCCACCATTGGAGGCTGAGCTTAGGCCAGCGTTTGCTGTATTTTTTCCACCACACCTGAATCAAGACAAAAATTCGCCAAGTCAGCAAAGCCATACTTAAAACGCCGATCGACTTATGAACGTCATACATCGTCCCCCGAAATGAGACCTCACGGGACAATTGCGACATTACAGTACCGCCGACAAATAAGATCACATAAGCTGCCGCCATCCACCAATGCACCGACATCAACCGCTGAAAAGCGGAAGTGAAGCGCGGCCTTGCTTTAGCAACAGTTTCAGTCATGAGAAGTTCCAATGAGACATCTTCTCTAAATTATCGAAGAAATTCTGATTTGACTACCTATTTTTCTAGATACTCACTACTGACCGCAGCACCCAGTGATCCCTAAGCTTTCCAAGACTAATTCTCCCACCGCATTGGCCACCGCAAAATTTCCAAAGAAGCTCTGGGAGAAATCATAGGCTTCCAGCTCAGTCACGAGAGCTAGCACCAATGTAATCAGATCGTTTTCTCCTTCCATCCGCTGCCGCACGAAGATCTGGGCCGCTCGACGCGATATTTCGCCATTGACATCTTCTGGAATAAACTGCTCATCAAGCCAGTGATGCAGACGTTCTTGGAGCCATTGCCCCTCTTGTTCGGGATGGTCCGCCATATTGAGGGTGATCGATGGAATGGGATCGGGGTAATTTAGGCTAAGGTCGGACATGGTGATATTTTGTCTCCTTTTAAACCATACGTCTCAAACTATACAATTAAGGAACTCTTTCTTCCAACATCCCCATTAATGTTAGATGTCCAATCGATTATTGAAAACTATGCCCAAGGTTATTTCCTGATGGAAAACGACCCAGACCTGGGCTTGAACTGGTACAGCAGCCGTGAGCGCACGTTGATTCCCTTAGACGATCGGTTCCGGTTCCCGACTTCACTGCGCCGATCGTTAAATCAAAATCGGTTTGAGGTGCGGATTAATACGGCATTTGATGCGGTGGTAGAAGGCTGTGCCGATCGGCCTGAGACGTGGATTTCTGACGAGTTAAAGCAAATCTATGCCAACTTACACGAAGCTGGATGGGCACATAGTTTTGAGACATGGCAGGGAGATGAATTAGCGGGAGGAATTTTAGGCTTGGCGATTCGGGGGATGTTCATTGGAGAGTCGATGTTTTTCCGAATTCCGGAAGCCTCGAAAGTTGCGATGGTGAAATTAGTGGAGCATTTACGATCGAGGCAGTACTTGTTGTTCGATGTGCAGATGATGAACCCCCATTTAGAGCGGTTTGGGGCGTACGTCGTGAAGAAAAAAGAGTACGACTGGATGTTAAAACAAGCGATCGGCCAGCCCTGTAATTTCATAAATTAACCTTGAATTGGGATTGTAAAATAGATTGTGTCAAAGGTTGAAAGATAAGATCTAATGAACTAGCC
>JANMIS010001081.1:0-3039 GCA_031375925.1 Synechococcales cyanobacterium OTE_70_concoct_197_sub | reverse complement strand
CTAATGGCCCGTTGATAGCTAGATAAAGCCCGATCGCGCTCCCCCAAACCTTCATACACCTTTCCCAACTGAACTTGAATACTGGGACTCCGGGCGTCGATTTGAGCGGCTTGAGTGAGGTACTGAAGAGCCGTACTGGGGTCTCCCTTCGTGAGATAAGCAAGGCCCAGACCCAGATTAGCCCTAGCCGATCGGCTATCAAAACCGATCGCTCGCTTGAGCACATTAATCGCATCATCAGGCTTGTTTTGTTCCAAAAGAATGAACCCAATTCCTTCCCGTGCCGCTGTATTTTTACCATCATTGCGAAGAACTTGCTGGTAAGCCTGAAGGGCAGCATCAAACTGCTGCTGCTGGCTCAAGAGAATGCCCAGACCCAACTGCGCATTCGTATGGCGTGGATTGTGAAGGACCGCACTGCGATAGGCACTGAGGGCAGGACTCAGTTGGCCGAGGTTGACGTAGTTAAACCCAAGACCATAATAAAAATCAGCTTCCTTGGGAGAAAGCTCGATCGCCTGTTGGTAACTTCCTAATGCGGCCTGGAAATTTCCCTGGGCGCTCTGTAGAAAACCGATCGCAGAAAAGATCCGAGCATTTTTACTATCTAGCCCCGCAGCCCTTTGGTAGAGAGAAAGGGCTGCGGCATAGTTTTTTGCATCTGCTTGTTCGCGAGCTTGCTTTAAGATTGCCTCTAGTTCGTCACCAGCGGCAGGCTTCGCAGCGGGACGGGGCTTCCACTGAGCGATCGGAGAGGACATGACCTCTTGCTTGGAGACCGACTTAGTGGTGGCGGCCTGGGCATAGGGGGCGATCGTCACGATCGCAGCCGCGATCAACATTCTCAGGAGAGGACGCATAAATGAAATCGGGGGAGAAGGGAAATAGCTGATACTAGGGAATGATGCAAAACTGGCAATTTGTAGCTTTCATAACCTAGAGCCGTAGCTCAAGGTCGAATGATTGTACCAGTATCTTTTTTGTTCCCACCACCGCAGGACGGAAATCCGGATGAATTTGTCGCAACTTTACACGATCGAGTCTAGAACAAGACAAAATCTAAAATTAAAAGGCGGAAGAGAAGTGAATCTCTTCCGCCTTTTACAGTTGGGAACGGGCTTGAAGGGATTCGAACCCCTGACCCTCTGGTCCGTAGCCAGATGCTCTATCCACTGAGCTACAAGCCCTCGCGTTTCCACCTAAATAAACTATCACACCCGCCAAGAGAATGCAAAACTTTTCTAAAAACAGTCTCCACGACTCCGCCGAGATGCTAGGCGATTCCCTCACTCACCTTGATTCTAGGGGCCAAGCCCAGATGGTCGATATCTCTGCCAAAGCTGTAACTGCCCGCGAAGCCGTCGCCCAAGCGGAAGTCTGGATGCAAAGAGCAACCCTGGATGCGATCGTTGCGGGCAACAGTCCCAAGGGCGACGTTCTGGGAACCGCAAGGCTTGCAGGCATTATGGGCGCAAAGCAAACGTCACTGCTGATTCCCCTTTGTCACCCGTTAATGATTCACAAAGTCGAAGTCCAGATTGAGCCAGATGAGGCGTTGCCGGGATTTCGGATTACGGCGACGGTGAGGGTCAAGGGTGAGACGGGGGTAGAGATGGAGGCGCTGACGGCGGTGTCGGTTGCCGCTTTGACCCTTTATGACATGGCCAAGGCGCTGGATAAAGGCATGGAGATTCGTAATATTACGCTATTGAAAAAAACGGGTGGGAAGTCAGGCGACTACGTTAAAGCCTCCTGACGAACCGCCCCCAACCCCCAATTCTGGGGGCTTCGGAAACTCATGTTCCCCCAGAATTGGAGGGGCCGACCGATGGAACATGGTCTACGCAAAAACTACAGTCCGGTTTCCGTAGATTAGGACGCGGTGCTGGAGGTGCGATCGGACGGCCCGCGCCAGCACCATGCGTTCGAGGTCTTTGCCTTTGCGAATCAGGTCCGCTGTGCTGTCTCGGTGCGATACCCGAATCACGTCTTGCTCGATAATCGGTCCTTCATCTAGATCTGGCGTGGCATAGTGGGCCGTCGCGCCGATGATTTTGACGCCGCGCTCGTAGGCTCGGTGGTAGGGATTCGCGCCAGCAAAGGCGGGCAAAAACGAATGATGGATGTTGATCACGCGGGGGAAAGCTTCAACAAAGTCTGCTGACAGCACCTGCATATATTTTGCTAGCACGACTAAATCAATGTTTTGAGCTTGGAGCAGTTGGAGCTGTTGGCGTTCTTGCTGGGCTTTGGTTTCTTTGGTGATTGGAATATGGTGGAAGTCAATGCCAAACTGGTCTGCGATCGGTTTTAAGTCAGGATGATTGCTCATAATCATGGCAATCTCAGCGTTCAGTTCGCCTGATTTTTGTCGCCATAGTAAATCCAGTAGGCAATGGTCCTGCTTACTGACCCAAATGGCCACACGAGGCACCACATCTGAAAAATGGATCCGCCAAGTTCCTTTCATGGGTGCTGCGATCGCACTAAACGCAGGTTCAATCACCTCACGCGGTAAGTTAAACCCATCCAACTGCCACTCAATGCGGGTCAAAAACAAATCTGCGGCGAAGTCTGTGTGCTGGTCCGCTTGGATAATGTTGCCGCCATTGGAATAGATGAAATTCGCGAGTTTGGCGACTAAGCCTTGATGATCTGGACAAGAGAGAAGCAATGTAGCAGTGGCAGACATGGTAGACATGGACCTTTTAGGGGATTGAGGATTTGGTTAAATTTATTCTGGCTTTTTCGACTTCGTTGCTCGTCCACCTCGGAATAAATTCCGAGGCTCATAGCCCAAACCCATAGAGGGTTGAAGAAAAGAAATAAGAACCTCATTTAACCCGTTTCAACGGGTTTTCGCTATGAGCCTTGGAATTCATTCCAAGGTGGGGCTTCGATCGCCACTCTTGCACAGGCCGATTCGCCGCACTTTCAAAACTCGTCGGGACTATGAACACCGTCAAATCAGCTTTCGGATCAATAGGAGGATCCACAATTGCATACAGTCCTGTTCGATCGAAGTTGAGCTTTCCCAGG
>JANMIS010001058.1:0-2411 GCA_031375925.1 Synechococcales cyanobacterium OTE_70_concoct_197_sub | reverse complement strand
TTTTTTAATTCAGGTCGCTTTGACTTTTGCAAAACATCCTTTGCCATCACGATCGCCCCTTCATGATGGGGAATCATCGCATCAATGAAACGCATATCATAATTTTCATCAGCAGGTCCCAAATCCATGCTGTGATTCATTCCAGAACTCATCTTACTATGATCCATTCCAGATGTGGCAGGTGTCGCAGATGTCGTAACAGTGGGAGTTTTGGCGATCGTACTACAGGCTGAAATAGCAGTACTCAGTGCGATCGTGCCAGTGGTCAAGTACAAAAAACGTCTTAAACGATGAAAATTCATAATACCTATCCTGACAATCTAGTTAGCAATCAAATCATATCTAAAAGCTTCTCATCTCAAGATGAAACCAAAGTGAAATCCACTTATATCTCTAAATTCCAAAATTCGTAGGGGCATGGCTTGCCGTGCCCAAAACACAACGAAGAGTCCATCAATACGTCCGATCGTTTCACGTTGATTTCATCCTAGGCATAGAGACTGGTCGTTAATCACAAATTGCTTACCTCAAATAACGGCGGTTAGTTTCTATGGTCCATTTTACATCGCCGCTCTTTCCTGATATTACGCAAGCCTTGGGCATTGTGCCGATCGTCCGTCTCAACCACATCGACCCCATTTGCCAATCTCACAACCTCTACTTAAAACTCGAATCCTGCAATCCCGGCGGAAGCATTAAAGAAAAGAATGCAGCCTATTTAATTCAAAATGCAGAAGAGCGGGGCATTCTTCGGCCTGGTGGAACTATTATTGAATCAAGTTCTGGAAACTTTGGGATTGGGCTTGCAATGATTGGGGCGGCAAAAGGCTACCGAGTCACCATTATAATTGACGCAAAAACCTCCATCACCGTGCGCCGAATGTTGACTGCCTATGGTGCAAAACTGGTGGAAGTGCCTTTGAGCGCTGCCGATCGTCAAGGCTCTATGCAAGTGGCTCGAATGGAAAAAGCCCAAGCTCTAGCCGATGAGACTCCTAACTCTTGGTACGTCTGTCAACACAGAAAACCGGACAATCCCGAGGCTCACGCACTCCACACGGCCCGAGAAATTGAATCAGCTTTTGGGGGTGCGCCCGATGCGATCGTGGTCGGGATTAGCACCGCTGGACAGATTGGCGGCATTGCGAAGTTCTTTCGATCGCATTATCCCAAGACTCGGATTATCGCGGTTGATGTGGCTGGGAGTGCCATTTTAGGAACACCGCGTCACGCTTATAAAATGACGGGGCTGGGATTGTCATTTATGCCGCCTAATCTTTCAATGGATATGATTGATGCAGCTTACAGTGTATCCGATCGGCTAGCATTTTCGGTTTGTCATGCATTGGGTAAACGTGAGGGATTGCTATTGGGAGCTTCGACGGGGGCGATTGTGGCGGGGGCGATTGCTGATGCGCAGGAACGTACTCGATCGGGATTGAAAGCGCAAACCATGCTGCTGTTAAATCCCGATCGGGGCGATCGATATATGGAGACGGTTTATAATCCGCAATGGCTGATGGAGCAAGGGATTGATTTGCTTGAAGGCGTTGGTTTGACGAACGCTCTTCGATCGCTCCAAAGCGTTGTGTTACCATCACTTGTCCCTGCATAATCTGCCATGAAATCTTCCGAATCTTCAAAATCTCTTTCAAAATCCATTACAGTGCTAGATCTCTGGCGTGAGTTTTTGCCGTTGTCGTTGAGTGATGTCACGATGGCTTGCGGTGATCCGTTGCAGACGACAACTTTGGCTCATTTGCCTGATGCGCGAAATACGATTGCGGCTGTGGGAATTGCCCGATCGATCGCAATCTTTTTTGAAAGTCCGATCATTATGGTTCTCCATGCTTCTAATGCCCTTGCGCCAAACCCTGATTCACGGAAAGCATTGTGGCGATTTGTTTTATTAGCGGGTTCTGTATTAAGTGGATTGCTTTTTTTATTATCGGTGCCGATCGTCTTTTCTGTAGTCGGTGATGGCTGGTTGGGGATTCCGCCTGTGCTGTCACCGATCGCGCAGCAGGTTTTACTCCTCATGGGACCCTGGGCGTTTGCCATTGCTTGGCGGCGGTATTTTCAAGGATTGTTGATTTACCACGGACGATCGAAGGCGATTGCAAAAGCGAGTCTTTGGCGGTTGGGGACGATCGCGCTGATTATGGGTGTGGGCTTTTGGCAGAAGGCACCGGGCGGGATGCTGGCGGGTTTGGCGATGGTGAGTGGGGCGATCGTGGAGGCAGTGGTGGTAACGATCGCAGCTCGTCGGTACCGCGTCACTGATTCACCTGCACCGCCCACAGATACTAAATTGCAAGCCTTGCCTAAAAACTTGCCCGAAGTGGTCAAGTTTTATATTCCATTAGCTAATTCAATGATGGTGGTGTGGGGTGGACGGGTGCTGCTCGTGG
>JANMIS010001051.1:0-10039 GCA_031375925.1 Synechococcales cyanobacterium OTE_70_concoct_197_sub | reverse complement strand
GTGATTGCTTCGCCGGGGGTGGGCTTTGGTTCGGGGGGGGAAGGGTACGTTAGGTTTGCGTTAGTCTGTGCGCCGGAGGTGTTGCTGGAGGCAGTCGATCGCATTGGGAAGTTTTTGTCTCAAGTCTGTGCAAGGTAAACTGCCAAAGCAGTTCCGATCGACCGCCTCGCATCGGAGCTACAATAAGTGGATACAATGAGTGCAGCCGACCTGAATTCCCATCATGCCCTACAGTCATTTCAAGACGCTCTCTATCGCAATCGATGCTTTTGGACTTGAATTTCATGAGACAGTATTTTTTCCTGAATTAGAGCCGATCGTACCGTCTGAGACTTTACGCAAAAGCGGATCTGCGATCGGGGTTCGGTCAGTGTGTGGCAGAAATGGTGGCTGCCGATCGATTTAATCATCATAAGAATAAACCGATTGATCGAGTTTATGGAATCATTACGAACGGTACTCAGTGGCGATTTTTACAATTGCAAAATGTCATGCTAAAAATGGATCTATTCGTTTATCCATTGATGCCCGTCGATCGGCTGTTGGCACAATTATGTTGGATATTACGAGAGGGGTAAAGGGGCGATCGGTGTAATCGGTGGTAGGCGATTGAATTGGAGATTTTTTATGTCAAGTCTAGGAAAATTTAAAATACTGTTTTGTCATCTCCAAGAATTCTGCCGTACGCTGCATTTGCAAATTAGCATCATCCTGAGATAATCGAATTTCGGTACTGTAGTCCCCGTCAGTTCTGAGGCTTGTAGACTGTCTTCTGCCTTCACCAGTAGAAATCGTTGCTCTGTAATCATGCTGCAATGCCTTCTCGCCGAACATTAAGCAATAAGGGAGTCTTACGAGTTTGAAACAGGTCGTCAGGGATCACTACACAGGAGATCAAAACATCATGCTCCAAACAAAGATCTGCAACAAATTGACTCATTCGATCGTAGGCCGCAGATGTATTTTCAATTCCTTCTAAAACTACCATCACATCAATATCAGAGTCAGACATAGCTTCATTACGAGCCTGCGATCCAAATAAAATTAACTGTTTGAACCGATCGCCATAGGATTGCTCTATGAATTGTCTTAACTGCGCCAAAATTAGGAGAAGAGAAGGATGTTGCATAAAAAACTCTTGAAGGATTCTTAGATTTTAGGATTATTTGAGTATAAATCATCCGATCGACGCTGGGAATAACCGATCGCGATCGTGGGACAACAACAACCGCGCAACGTTCGGGGTCGAGGGAATGATACCACCGGGATGGAGTGGGAAGCTCGGAATTTAGTAGAGATTTCTTAAATATCCACCTAAATTCGGATCATCAGAGATGCGTTGACGGTTGAGATGTAGGATAGTTAGCAACTAGCTGTCAGGGATAGAGGGTACCCAGGTGAGAATGATTGGATATTTTAAAATGTTCCCGTTACCTCTATGGTTAGTCGTGATCACGAGCGCGATTGGGCTATTTATTTGTAGTAGCGTTAAGCATAATTTGTTAGCCTCTAGCGTTTATGATTTAGGCTATTTTGATCAAGCGATTTATTTAATCAGCCAGGGTCAATCTCCGATCGTTTCATTTTGGGGTTATCACTTTTTAGGCGGACATGCGGACTGGATTCTTTATCCAATCGCCTTACTCTACAAAATTGTGCCATCTGTGCAGTGGTTATTTGTAATTCAAGCAATCGCCTTGGCCTCGGGGCATGTGGGGGCGTGGTTGCTGGCTGTGCAGGCAGGTTTGCGTGGATTGGAGGTGTGGGCGATCGTATTTGCCTACGGACTTTACCCATTGGTTTTTAATATTAACTTATTTGATTTTCATCCAGAAGTCATCGCCTTACCGTTATTCCTGGTGGCCGTATGGGCAGCAAGGGCAGAGCGATTATGGGTTTATGCAGGGTGCTTATTGATAATTTTAGGCTGCCGTGATGCTTTGTCAATCACGGTAGCGGCAATGGGTGCATGGCTCTGGGTCTTTGAAAAACGACGACGAGCGGGCGTGAGCGCCCTCCTATTGGGGACGGGCTGGTTTATCATTGCGACCCAAATCGTCATTCCGTATTTTCGTCCGGGAGGAGTAGAATCTGTAGCTCGGTATAGTTATCTAGGCTCAACCCTTTCTGAAGTGATTGTCAATTTGTTTTTAAAACCTCACTTAGTGTTGCAACAGGTTTTGAGTGGAGAAACGATCGGATATTTTGCACTATTACTTTTACCGATGTTTTGGATTTTGCGATTACGATTCCTAGGAGCGATGGTGGTAGCGTTTCCTACTTTGCTGATGAATACATTATCCATGGTTCCATTACAACGTGATCTTTTACATCAATATTCAATACCAGTTTTACCCTTTATGATAGTTTCTGGGGTTTCTTGTCTGGCAGCAGGGCAACCTATTTTATTGAAACGTCCACGCTGGATTATTCTGTGGTCTTTACTGGGTTTCTTATGTCTCGCGAAATATAGTTATTTTGGTGGGCGGTTCTTGGAATATCAAGATAATGCATTGGAGGTCCATCGAGCGATCGCTCAAGTACCCCAGAATGGAAAGGTATTAACCACCCATAATATTGCCCCTCATTTAACCCACCGATCGGTTTTACAAATTACATCAATAGCAGTAATGGCTAAGATTGCCGAGACGCCTCTATCCCAAATTCCCTATACCCACATCTTGCTAAATCTCCGTCATCCGGGTCTTTCGGGGACGATCGCAGATGCTAAGGCTTTATTGCAACGGTTGCTAGACGATCAATTATTTGAGGTGCAGCTAATGCAGAATGATGTGTATTTGTTTGTAAAGCGGTAAAGTTATTGTGCTCTAAAATCGATCGCGATCGTGGGGCAACAACAACCGCGCAACGTTCGGGGTCGAGGGAATGATACCACCGGGATTAAGTGGGAAAAGATTTCCGTAGTAGTCACGTTTTACATCTTCGAGTCGGCAAGTGTCGGCAATGCCAGGAATTTGATACAAGTCACGGAGATAGTTCCCTAAGTTTGGATAATCAGAAATGCGTTGCCGATCGCATTTAAATAAGCTGTAATACACCACATCAAACCGGAACAACGTCGTAAACAATCGCACATCAGAAAGCGTTAGACGATCGCCGCAGACATAGCGCTGCTGACTTAATACTGCTTCAAGTTCATCCAACAGAGCAAACAATTCACCGCAGGCTAGATTATACGCGCCCTGGGTCTGGGCAAAGCCACAGCGATAAACGCCATTGTTAATGCCATGGTAGATTTTTTCATTCCAGTCATCAATGCTAGCTTTCAAATCATCGGGGTAGAAATCACGATCGGGATACTCTGCAAAATCATTAAAAGCTGAATTCAAAATTTCAAGAATATCGCCGCTTTCATTGTTCACAATGGTCTTTGTTTTCTTGTCCCAGAGAATCGGCACCGTCGATCGACCTTGATATCCACTGCGCGCTAGCTGATAGAGTTCTGGCACCGTTTTACAAGACTCCGACGGGGTTTCAAGCAGCCAGATTCCTTGGTCATTTGACGGAATCGCCACTTCCACTGCGATCGTAGAGACCAATCCCTTCAATGCTCGCATCACTAAAGTCCGATGTGCCCAAGGGCAACCGTAGCCAATGTAAAGTGCGTAGCGATCGACTTCTGCTACATAGCTAGAATCAAAAGCAATCGTATTTCTAAATTGACTTTCAGGTCGTTGATAAGCCCCCGATCGATCACCCGGAGCAAGGCTTTGCATCATGGTTTTCCACATTGTGGTCCAGATGAACTTAGCGGATTGAATCAGCAGCTTAGGAGGCAGAGCCATTGGCAGTCTCCTGACGTTCTAAATATTCAAAAACAGACTTATCACCAATGTCATCGGGAATATTTTGAATGCATTTTCGCAATGCAAAGATCAAGAAAAATATCGCCCAAGCCATCAGTAAAACTTTCTCAAAATCAATCGGAAGCCATCCAAACATATGGCCCAACAGCAATGTCGGAACGATTGCCACCAGCAACTTAGTCTCCAATCGATTAAAACAAAATGCTTCTTTAAAAAAAATGCCATTCAAAGACACAAAGGTAAACCCAAGCCCCAAAATGCTGAGCGGATGGGTTGCCACATATAAAGCCAGGGATTGCTGTTGCCCAAAGGCGATCACCGCCAACCCCACCGCCACCAAACTCCCGATCGCCCAAAACACCTGAAGCGCCCGGTGCAACGGTTTCATGTAAATGTGAATCATCCAGAGCGCAACGCCCAACGCCGCTGAAAATCCGGCATAGAGCGCCGTAATCAGTCCAAAGGGAATCGATCGGGAAACGATCGTCAAAACGGTTCCGATCGCGCAACAGAGCGCCGCCCCTAAAAGCGCAGCGCGGTAAAGCTTCACGCCATTGCGATCGTCTGCTGTAATGGAAAATTCACCGAATTGCCCTTGGTAGACAGGATTTGAACGTTCAAGATTCAGGGAGTTGCTCATGGTTACACAACAATCAAGATTCCTTGATGGTAGTTGATTTTGAGATGGACGATCGCCTAACCAGAAATCTCCCTGCCGACAGTCCAAAACCTTCTTAGAATTTGCTAAGCTTGAGAACAGGTAAAGCGTTTAGGTCAGCGGGATAGAAGGTTTTAAGCATGATGGACCGATCGCAGGCATATCGAATCTTAGGCATCAGAAAAAGCCAAATTTCGATGGAAGAGATCAAAGAGGCCTACCGTAAACTTGCGCGACAATGGCATCCGGATCGATTTACTAGCGCGATCGAAAAAGCACAGGCCGAAGAACGCTTTAAACAGATTAATGGAGCCTACGACTACCTCAAGTCCCATCCCCCATCCAAATCAGTCCCCTTCAACACAACTCAACCCAAGCAACCCGCCCAGCCGACCGCCTCCGTCTCAAAGGATTCAACCTCAACCCAGAGTACCCCCGGCGAACTCTACGAAGAAGCATCGGCCCTAGGAAAGTCAGGTCAATATGAAGCTGCGATCGAACTCCTCGGCCTCGCTATCAAGCTTAGTCCGCGCTATGCAAAAGCCTATCGCTATCGAGGATTCATCCGATCGGTCTTGGGGTTTGAAATGAGTGCAGAAGCAGACCTGCGACGGGCCAAGGCGATCGAAGAGGGTATCCACGACGCCACTCAATTCAATAGCGGTTTCTACAGCCATCGTCATAGATCCACCCCACAAAACCAGGCCCAAACGGAACAACATTCAGCCACAGCAACCCAAAATCTCACCATCAATCCTGATGCCGAACCCAAATCCATTCGGCTAACTTCTGTCATTCCAACAGTTGCTAATGTTCAGCCTTGGAGAAGGCTAGCCACCCTGACAACGCCCCAAGCTCAATGCGTCACCTTTGCAAAAGACCACAACACAATTGTTACAGGCGATCGATTGGGAAAGATTTCACTATGGAGTTTAAAAACAAAACAGCAATATGTTCAACTCGATCGTCATGATCAGGCCATTACCCGATTGCATCTGAGTAACGACGGTCAAATTCTAATGAGCGCCTCGCGGGACGGCAGCGTTAACCTTTGGCATCTATCGAGTGCAACACTAATCAAAACCTTAAAACATGACTCGGGCGCTGTTTTTACAGTGTGGATGTCGGGCGATCGGCGCTATGTGATCACGGGCGGAGAGGACCGGACATTGCGCGTCTGGCAAGCCAAGGATGGCCTATTAATCCAGAGCTTTGCCCAGCAGGCCAGTTCCCTTTGGGCGATCGCAGGCAATGCAACTGGCACCACCTTCTTTACCAGCTTAACGAAAGGGGAACTTCAGTCCTGGAACATTCTCGGAAAACAGCGACCCATTGAAGCTGGAAAATCCAAATCTTCCCTGCAATACCCAGGCAGTGCAATTGCCCTTTTAAGCGATCCGGCGGTTTTGATCTGCGGCAATGTGACGGGCGTGGTTCGCGTCTGGAATGAAGAAGATTGGAGCGGAACGCCCAGATACACCCTCGCTGCCCATGCAGGCATGGTTCGGGCAATCGCCCCCCATCCTTCGGGAGTCCAGTTCGCAACGGCTGGAGAGGATGGAATGGTGAGGGTTTGGACGGGGGCTGATGGGCGACTGGTGACGGTTTTAGCCGCCCATCAAGGTCCCGTTTTAGATCTGGCTTGGAATCGGAAGGGCGATGTGTTGGCGAGCTTGGGAACGGATGGTCAAGTCAAATTATGGCAAGCAGACGGAACAGAAGTTTGCTAGATTTGAGAGATAACACTAGGCGATCGTAAACCTAATTCTGCATGGCTCTCAAAAGACCGCGTTCGACCTCACGGCGCGATCACAATCGCAACCAAAGCACCGCTGCCTCTCTGCTAGTCCTACGGCTCATCGCTCTATCGAGTTTGTCTTTTATGACATTGACCTTCGGATGGCCGAAGGGTGGCTGGTTTACTGAAAAAAGTGAAGAGGAAATCTGGGCACAGTTAGGCGATGACCCCAGCCAAGACTCTCACGACTCTGCACCCAGTTTAGACTTCCGGTTTTTCCCACCCGCCGGATCTCCTCCTGCCAAACCCGTGAGCATGGTTTCAAGGACGATCGCAGGTATTCCTGTTTACATCGCTGCCATCGATTTGAGCGACCCCGAAACCTTCATCAGCGTCGGCCTCGCCAATCAAGCAGTTCAAGCCAACAGTGCGCGATCAACAAGGGGCGATGAAGCCTTTGTTCATTTTGTGCGGCGACATCGGGCGGCTATCACCATGAGCGGCACCTTCTTCAGTATGGATGCCCAGAAGCGGGTCATGGGAAACTTGGTCTCGGGGGGCGAGTTTCTAAAATACAGTCCTTGGGAAAACTACGGCACCACCCTTGGCATCAAAAGCGGCAACCAACTTGAAATGATCACCGCCCGCATTGATGGCAAACCCAAATGGCAAAAGCATTGGTTTTCGTTAACCGCTGGACCCCGGCTGTTGCGTCAAGGAAAACTCGAAATTCACCCCAAACGAGAAGGATTTGCCGATCGTGCCGTTATGGGCAGTGCTGTCCGAAGCGCCATCGGCTTCCTTCCCAACCGTAAAAAGCTGCTCCATGTCACCTTCACCCGTCCCGTCTCCTTAAAAAAAGAAGCGGAAATCATGCAATCCCTCGGCTGCTGGGAAGCGATGAACCTCGACGGGGGCACCTCCCTCGCCCTCGCCAAAGGCAATCGAATTTTGCGGGGTGCTCGGCGAAATTTGACAAATGTGATCACGATTTATGATGTTAAACATCCCGCCCCCGAGAATTTACGTTTGTCTTGGCGCGCCTTTCAAAATACCGATCAGCTGGCCGAACGTTAAGCCACGATCGTTAATCTGACGGGCGTATAGCTTTTAGAAAATTTCTGACCGATTGAGGTTGATTGTTAGGATCAATGTGTTGGGCGAGAATTTCTAGGTCTAATTGGGGGAAGAACTGGCTATGGTTGATGAGCACAGGGCTATCCGATCGTAAGTCGTAGAGAACTAGCGCTTTGTTTTGCCACATTAGAACTTCGGGAATGCCTAAGTCTTTGTAGATGGCGAGTTTATCGATACTGCCGCTAGTTAAATTGATTTCAATTGCAAAATCTGGAACGTCTTTGATGTGGTCAATACAATAACATTCGTCGGGTTCTAAGCCTTTTGCTTTGAGTTGTTTTCGGAAGGTGGCGGAACCTAAGCCATGGATGCTGATATCGAGTTCTTCGGCTAACGTTCAAGAAGTCGAGCGATCGTTTTCTTGATGGCTTCATGCTTAGGGCCTGGCATCAAAATCTCCAAGGCTCCATCGAGGTACGTTAAGCGATATCCGGGACGATCGCCCATGATGGTGAGGAGCGTTTCGTATTGTTCCCAGGTGATATCACTTAAGGTAATGCATTGATCATCTGGTTCGAGTTCTAGAGCTGAATTTGAAACCGATCGAGCGATCGGCTCGATAGCCACGACCATAAACAACCTTCTCGATAGAGTGTTGAACTAAGTTAGATACTTAACTATATCTTACGCATCTCCAAGGTTTATCGCTGCCCGATGACCTCTCAAAATTTCAATCGCACTTCACTCATCGCTCGATTCAGTTCTAAAACCATCAAATCACGATCGGCTAACAATGCCTGACCATTGCGCTTTCTTACGAGTTTCGCGGCGGTAAGAGAAGAAGTTAGCCGGATCTGCATAAGTGCAATGGGGTGAGATCGCCACTTGGTCTTCCGTTAAACCCAATTGCTCTAGCTGCAATGCATTGACTCGCCGCACGTCCAGACGGACTTTTCCGGGTTCTGCATCAGGCAAAATGGGAGAGTGGGGTAAGGCCTTAAGAACGTCGATCGCTTCATTCAATGAAAGTTGATTCAAATCAGGCGCGATCGTCACCGCTGTCTCCAATCCAACTTCGGCATTGACTTGATACACCTCACCCTTAATGGCCGGACCCATGGCCACCAGTAAATCTTCTAGCTTTGATCCCTGGGCTAAAAGCCGATCGATCGCCACCGGGACGATTTTTTGTGCGGTGCCTCGCCAACCTGCGTGGACTGCTGCGACTTGGCCAGTGGTGCGATCGGCGATCAGTACAGGAGTACAGTCTGCCGTGCAAACCCAGACCGCCTGCTGGGCCGCTTCCGAAATCACCCCGTCGCCATCGTGGAGATTGTCATCATGAAGTGGATGATTCAGTTCTGACGGAGCGAGGACGACCTTCCCATGGACTTGCTTAACGCGATAGGCCGTGGCGCTGGGATAAATCTGTTCGGTTAATTTAAATGGCGTTGTGGGAGAAAACTGTTGAGTGAACCAGCCGTGTTGCCATTCGTCAAGCAGGCTACAAGTCAGATAGGGTAGATCGTTCCAGGTTTGCCATTGCCATTGGTGGATAGGTTTTTGAGACATGAAATTGGTTTGGTAAATTGCTGAGGAATCGAAATCTAATCATACTCGGCAGTCAAAACTGGGTGGCAGATTGAAACGTTAGAGCCAAACGATCGTCACATTTTCGATCGCCATTATGAAGCCCAGCCCGATCTCCTAGTCCATCGCTTCATCAGATTTTCTTACGGCTTGTCCGGTTCACCTTCTAGAGTGGGGAAGAGTGAAAAGTCTCGGAGCGATCGAGTCTCCGTGATATTCTCTATCCTCTCTCGGGAAGTCTATCCTT
Source organism: Synechococcales cyanobacterium OTE_70_concoct_197_sub (assembly GCA_031375925.1). GTDB lineage: Bacteria > Cyanobacteriota > Cyanobacteriia > Leptolyngbyales > Leptolyngbyaceae > JAAFJU01. The sequence goes on along the minus strand of JANMIS010001051.1, from coordinate 902 downwards.
AGAAATCCTGACGAAGGACGACCTGTGACCTCAAGATGCTTCTTACAGTCTGTGTAATTCTTACAGCTCATGTACTTTCATTGTGATCTATGTACTTTGATGGGGTAGATAACTGCGCTACACTCCTTCGCGGGTGATAAATTTGGAATAACTACTTCAGTAGTTAGGTATCCAATCCTCTACGTGTTGTGAATAATAGCCAAAGTATCTGCAACTCTCGCCGATCGTTTTATTCATTCATCTAATTATTTTAATTTATTAATTGCGCCCCTATTTCTTTATGACATCTTCTCAACCCATCCAGCCCCAACTTTCCACTGCACTGCTCGAAACTCCGTCCCTGATGCAGCGGGTTTGTCGGGCACTGGTCCACCCATTAGGGTTGGGACTGGCGGGGCTGGGAATGATTGCAGTGCCGATCGCCCAAGCTCAGACGACAGGAGCACAAATTAAGCTCTTGGAACCAGCGGGACTAGCGGCAGTCCAGGCTCCAACGGGCCAGAGTGAAACTCCGAGTGACCTGCAAGTGGCGAAGCCTTCGGTCCCTGAGCCAGTCGCTCCCCCCGAAGTTGTTCAGGCTGATCCGTTGCCTCCCGTTGCCGAAAAGCCCGACCCACTGCCTCCAGCCCCGATGCCTTCGCCTTCCGAGACAGAAATCGCCGTCGTTAAACCTATTAAAGCGAAGCCTGTGATCGCCAAGCCTGAAGTCGTCGCAGCAGAGCCTGAAGCCTCTGAACCTGCTGCCCAGCCAGAACCCGAAGCAGTGACCTTGGGACCTGTAACGATCGATCGGCAAGGCGTTCAGTTCTCGCCACCTGCTGCCTTGAAGCCCTACTTTGGCGGCAATCTGAAGCTTCCCAAGATGCCAAACCTGGCGAGTCTTGGCATGATGTTCCCATTAT